>JAFAZL010000520.1 GCA_019239815.1 Acidobacteriota bacterium | reverse complement strand
TGTTAAGGATTAGTCGTCGCTGGTGTTCGCGCCAAAAAGCGCCGGTGCTGCGATTTTGTGTATTGCACGGTTTCCGTCGCCGGACAAGGCGCGTTCCACCCCCGGGCTCCCGACATCGAACCCGGTATTTGCACGATTTTGGGTTTTCCGTTGTTGCCAGGCGCCTCTCGAAGCTGCTGCTGGATGCGCCGCGTCAATTCATTTTGCCGTTCGGGGCTCACTCAGGTATACTCGCCATCGGCGGTGCTTTCCGAGTCGCCGATATCCGAGAACAGGTACGTTGCAGTCTGGACATTATCGTTTGCCGTTAACATGTCGATAGGAGATCAAGTGATCGGCCCTTCGCAGCAGTGACATGGAAGGAGCTTAACTGGAACGAGCTGCCGCTCGACTCCACGAATATCCGATCTTCGGAGTCGTACGATGATCGCTGGCGCAATGCCCAAGTGGCAACAGTACAGTCACAGATCTCCCGTGGCCATAGCGATTCTGTTTGGAGCTTTGATCTGGTGGGGATTCCATTCTGCTCCTTCGCATCAGCCGCAGGGGCGCAACGTTTGGGCGATCACCTGGATGATCGTCCTGGGTCTCGGTTTCATTGGCAGTGGCTTCTGGTTTTGGAAAAGGCTCATCAAAGAATTCAACTACGATGGAAGGACCTTCACGTTCAACACACTTGCAAGCTCGGAAACACAGGTACGAGACGTTTCTGCCATTGAAGACGTGGGCGAGTGGACGGGACGGGGAGGCCCGCTGGGATATTACGTAAAGTTCCGCGACGGAGCGAAGCTCTACCTGCAAAACGGTGTATCAAACGCCGCGGCGTTGGCGGAGCGAATACGCTACGATCTTGGATCCGCCGCTTATGAAAGGAGCGCGACGGAAAGGCGTCGTCCCGTTCATCTTGCATTCATCTTGTTTATCGCTATTTGCGCGGGATTGCTCGCGTCGGTTGCTACGAGCAGGTTCCTGCATCGCCTTCCGCCAGAAATCTCCCGGACAGAGTTTCTCTCCGAAGTGGAACAGCGGCACGTGGCTAAGGTTGTGATTAGTGATCGAGTGCTCATTAGCGGGACGAGTTCCACGCGTGGGGCTTTCCGGGTGAGGATGCCCGTGGACGACGTTATGGTAAACCAATTGCGCTCAGGAGGAGTCGCGGTTGAGTTCGAAACTAGCTCCGACTTGATCCCTTGAGGGCGTAGCGCGGGATTTCCAATGATCGAGTTTCTGCGGGCTTGCTCATTGAATGGCTGACCTTCGCACAAACATTGCGGCACTCCTGCGCGCCGATTTCACGGCGGAGGCCGATACCGGCTTCCCGACCGTCAGACGAATTCCCAGCACGGGCGCGGTCAAGTTTCTCGATCACTTCGCCACGTTGAAATCCGCCGAGGCCGCAGCGCTTCTTGATGCTTTTGCCCGCGCCCACGCACTCCAGTTTTTGCCGCCTCCTGCGGTTTACCGCGAGGGTCCAGAAGTAAGTGAACAAGATTCTGCTCTCGTTCACTTCCGCAACGCCACACGGACCGGTCAATTCGCTTATGGATTGCGTTACCAGGACTTCCGCATGGCCAGAGCCGCTCTCAAGGATCCGGAGAGTATGCGGCACATGGCCGAGACGCGATCGAAGCTCGACTTCGTGCCTCGCGATGATCCGCCAAGCGAGTTGATGCCCGAGCCCGACCGCCTGAAGGTGCAAACGGCTAAGGCGCCTCTTCTTCGCAAATTGATCGACAAAGCCTTCGCGCAGTTGTTCGCTCCACGGAAGATCAAGCAACCCGGGGGCACGCTCCAGTACGCGGGTTCGGTCGGATCCACGGAACTCACGGTTTCGGTCATCTTCTCCAACATGTATGGCCAGCTGCATTGGTGGATCAACATGCGAATGTTGAATCCGAATCTGAAAGCCGTCCGCGTCCAGGATTTTTGGGGGACTTACGGGTGGGATTATCTGACCGAGGAAAACGCCCCGCGCTCGATCGATCTGCTGGGTGAAAGAATCGTCTACCTGGCGAGGCTGCGGGAGCGGATCGACACACTCCCTGAGTAATCGTCCCAGTTATGTTGTTCCCCGCTCCTAGGAAATAGACTCGCGAATCTCCGTCGTCTCTTCAGCGTTACAAACTCTTGAGAGTGACACAATAATTCTCATTGTGAAGGTGTGTTCGGCTCTCCCATTCCTCTGTCTCTTAGCATTCTCGCCATCGGCTCAGAAGCCCGCCGGCCTCGACAAAAAGGAAGTGAAACGCGACATGGCGAAGATCGTGCCCCTTGCCACCTTCCAGATCCCTGGGGCACCAGATTGGATGGCTGTAACTACAGATTCCGTTTGGGTGACTAGTTACCCAAAGAACTCGGTCACGCGCTTGGATGCTAGGACCAACACCGTTGCCCAAGTAGTTAACGTGAAGGGACCGTGTTCGGGTCTGGTATTTGCGTTCGGTAGTATTTGGTCGCCGAGCTGTGGCGATGGGATTGTCGTACGCTTCGATGCACAGACCGGCAGGGAGCAAGCAAAAGTTCCCGTCAAGGTTGCTGATTCGGAGGGCGGCCTGGCTAGCGGCGCAGGCAGCATTTGGGTCGTGACCGCCACGCCCGCGCCCAAATTAGTCAGGATCGACGGTCAATCGAATCGAATCGGGGCTATGATCTCGGTACCCGAAGGTTCGGTCGCTTGCACGTTCGGATCGGATGCGGTCTGGGTCACATCCCCCAAGCGCAGCGTTGTGGCACGTGTCAATCCGGCGACCAACGAAGTAACTAAGGAGATCGCTGTCGGCCAAAGCCCCCGTTTCCTCACGTTTGGCGGCGATGCCGTTTGGACACTAAATCAAGGCGACGGCACTGTCACTCGAATCGATCCCACTCGCAACAAAGTTGCTGCCATCATCCCCGCTGGGCTTCAAGGGGTGGGTGGCGAAATCACCTTCGGG
>JAFAZL010000369.1 GCA_019239815.1 Acidobacteriota bacterium | reverse complement strand
TCGAGATGTGGCGACAAGGTTACGACGTGGTGATGGGCAATCGCTTTCGCGGCGAAATCAAACGCGGCGCGATGCCGTGGCACCACAAATATATCGGCAATCCCGGACTCTCGCGGCTGCTCAATCTTTTCTTTCACGCGGGGATTGGAGACAGCCACTGCGGCATGCGCGGTTTCACACGTGCGGTCTACGATCAGATGGATTTGCGAAGTACGGGCATGGAGTTTGCGTCGGAGTTCGTCATCAAGGCGGCGCAACTCCGAGCGAAGATTACGGAAATTCCGATCACGCTGTGGCCCGACAAGCGCGGACGCCCGCCGCATCTGCGCAGCTTTCGCGACGGCTGGCGGCATCTGCGTTTTATGTTGCTCTATGCGCCCAACTGGCTCTTCATTTTGCCGGGAGCGGCGCTTGTCGTTGTGGGGCTCGCGCTCGTTTTCTGGCTGCTGCCAGGGCCGCGCATGCTCACATCGCGCATCACTCTCGATGTGCACACGATGATCTTCGGCGTGATGTTTACGCTACTCGGCGCGCAGATCATTTCGATTGGCGCATTCGCAAAAGTGTTCAGCTACGCGGAGCGCTTCGATCGCAAGAACGTTTCTCTGCGCCGCGCGCTCACACATGTGCGATTCGAAACCGGACTTCTGCTCGGCGGCGGGCTTTTTTTTGATCGGATTTCTTGGATGCGCGTGGGTTGTGTGGGATTGGGTCTCCAGCGGCTTCGGCCCACTCCATCAGGTCCGCGCCGTGTTATTTTGGTCGATGTGGCTCTTCCTTGGAATTCAGGTGACTTTTGCGTCGTTTTTCCTCAGCATGCTGGGCATCAGCCGCGGCACGTACATCGGTGATTACGATCTGAAATAGATGGCGTACACAGGTCTCGACCATTTCATCGCCAAGCTGAGATTTCGCGCCGCGTACGATTTCATTCGCAGCGGATCGCGTGTGTGTGACCTAGGCTGCGGCCTCGACGCGGCTTTTCTCAACTACACGAACGATAAAATTTCACACGGAGTCGGGATCGATGATCAAGTCGAGGACGGAGTGCGTGGACGATGGTGGCGCATACGGGCCGACATAACCGTACCGTTACCACTTGAACCCGCTCAATTCGATCACGTCGTGATGCTCGCCGTGCTCGAGCACCTGCGCGATCCTGAACCGGTTCTTCGCGAAGCGTTTCGCATTCTGGCGCCCGGAGGCAGTCTCATCATGACCTGGCCGTCAAGTGCGGTCGATCCGATTCTGGCAGTGCTGCGCGGTACCGGTCTCATCAGTAGTGAAATGGAAAGCGATAAGCATCAGAAACGAATCCCTGTCGAAGACTTGCAAGCCTTACTGCGGCGCATCGGCTTCCGTGAATTCATCCACCGCCGCTTCGAGTTCGGCCTCAACAACCTGATGGTCGCATCGCGCGACTAAGAACCGCGGTACTAAAACTCAGCTTCCTTCCGAAAAGTCGCAGTGGCCGCACTACTAATCCCCCCCAGTAAGTCTTTCGTATCATGTCCTCGGCGTCATCAATCAGGTCCAATAAAATGAAACCATGCGAATTCGTCTGAGCCCCGCTGTCGGTTCGTGCATTTGCTTCGTCGCTTTGGCAATTTTCCCTACCGCAAGTCGCGCGCAGTACAAGGAAATTGACCGTCTCGGTCAAGACCTGGCGCAAGCGTGCGCGAAACCGAGCCTGGAAGAAAACATCATTGTTGTGGCCGACCTCCGGGACGCTGCTGGCACGAACGGTAACCAGGGACACTATTTTTCGTTGCTGGTGACGTCCGCAATGAATTTTCACCGGAAAGGTGAATTGGCTTTAGCGGACCACAATGATTTTGACTCTGCGCTTGAGAACATCGGAATCCAGCCCCGGGCACTCGCCACCCCGCAATCAGTTGTGCCCATTAAAAGCCGAATTAACGCCAATATGATCGTGATCGGAGATTTTCGCCAGGAACAACAAGACTATTCGTTGCATCTCTCCGGGGTGCGTGCATCCGACGGTATGGTCCTCTGCTCCGCGAATTCGAAGTTTAAACACACTGCATTTCTTGACTCTCTCGCGCGCCCTTTTCCACCACCCCCGAACGGGGATCGCCCGATAAGGATGAGGCCTTCAGACCGCGACCAGGGTTTTGTTCCTCCAGTTTGTGAACACTGCCAGATTCCGGCATACACAAGCCTGGCGAGAGCGGCAAAGCTCCAGGGAACTGTTACATTTGAGACGTTGGTTTCCAAGGAAGGGAAAGTTGTCGCATTGCGCCCAATCAAGGTACTCGGCTTCGGTCTCGACGAAGTCGCCTACGATCTCATCTTGAACAAGTGGAAGATGAAGCCGGCTAAGGCGCAGGACGGTAAGCCGACCGCGGCGATCGTACCTATCGAGATTTCCTTTCGCCTTTACTGATCGCCTTTTTCGCCCGCCCGTTCAGGCGGCGTGTTGGGTGTATAGGGTTCCAGATAGGTATTGTCTGTGTCGGGTGTGACCAGCCACACTTTGCGATCCTTGAAGTAATCGAGCAGCTTCGCGTTCTGCGCGGCGTCGAGTTCGCGCGCCCACAAGACTTTCGCTGCGTCGATTTCTGCGCCGTTGTAAACCCAGTCGTCGTGGATGTTGTGCTCGTCGTCGGTGTAGCGCACGAGAATGAGGTGCCTGCCTGGAGTCTGCTCGAGCTTTTTCTCGATCGCGGAGCGGCTCGGATCGCCTTCACATGGCCAGAACAGCGGATCGCATACGCCGTGCGCGACATAGTAAGCCGCGTCGAACATCAGGCAAATTAGCAGGACGCGCGATAAGGCGATACCAATTCGACGGCCTTTCCAACTCATGGTGCGCAAGTGCCGCACCGATTGCACGATCAGCAAAAACAAGACGCAGGTAATCGGCGCTGCGTAATGTGCGGCCGACCAGACCACAGAGAATACGCCGACAGCCACGATCACCAGAGCGACGATCGGCAAACGCATCTTGCGATCACGCAACGCGTACGGGATTCCCGCCACAATCAAGAGCAGGCCCATCCAAAAATAGTTCACACCGCCACGAAAGATCTTTTCCCACGCCACGCGCAAAGCATCGGTTGCGCCGCGTCGATAGTTCTCACGCTCCCAGCCGTTGTAGAAGTCTTCAAACTGTTGATTGCGATAGTGGAGCGCGGGCAATGGCTCCTGCCACAGAAATGGCTGCGCCGAATGATAAGTGCGCGTGTTCAGCACGTGCGGCATCAGCAGCGCGTTCCCAGTGAGCCGAAAATTGTAATAGCCCATCCAAGCCAGCATCAGTGCGATGATTGCTGTCAGCGGTAAGGCGACTCGCCCAAATCTCGCCGAAATAGAGTCTCGCGATTTTGTCTTTCCAGCGAGCCACCATATGAACCACGCCGCAATCGGCACACAAAACAAAAGCCCTTCGTACGGCCTGCTATTCGCCAAGACTGCAATGCCGAGTCCGAGCCACAACACATCTCTCGGGCGCGCACGCCGCGAAATGCGCGCCATTGCGCCCAAGGCCAGCGCGCCACCGGTCGCCGCAACCGCGCCGCCCCAGTAGCTGTTTACCCAGTAGCTGGCGATTCCGAATTTCAGCGCGGGCATTGTGCCGCCGAGCAGCGCCCATCGCGATGGCAGCCAAGCTTGTAGCATCCACGTGATCGCCGCGCACATCGTTGCGACACTGAACACCACACCGAGCCAGGGATTCCCGAGCAACTCGCCAATCGCCAGCACAATACCTTGCCCTGGCGGATACATCGACGCGTAGGCCGGCTGCCAGTTCACATGAAATGTCTCGAAGCTGATCCACATCGGGTGCGTCGGATTCGCGAGCCGTCCATGCGCGAGCGTATCGCCCAGCAACAAGTAGCTGAATTCATCGTGAATGCCAGGAACAGGGACGTGCAGGAAGGGAAGGGCCAGCAACCTCGCAACAATCACAAAAAGGAAAATTGCAGCAACCGCTCGTCCGCGCGACGCAGCAAATCGCGACAACGCCGATTCGAAAGCCGCGAACCATCGCCCGAGCAGATTAGGAAATACGATCGCGATAATCGCCAGGATCGTGGCAACGATCAGGGAAACTTCGAGCACGCGCAACGTGCGCAGCACATAAGCGTCGTCGAGTCCGAACATGGATCCGAAATTGTAGGATGAATTTCGCGTAGCCGTGCGCGATTTGTGTGTGGCGGGGTCGTGCCACCCGCGGGCAAAAAACAAATGAGGCTCCCTTGCGGAGCCTCGTTCACCATAGTTTGGAGATCAACACATCCAATTTCAGTTTTATGGCTCAACTTCGAGCTCGGTCAGTCGCTCCACTCGCTCCTGTTTCACTTTCGGCTTCGCCGGCGCACTTGGGTTCTCTAAATAGT
>JAFAZL010000320.1 GCA_019239815.1 Acidobacteriota bacterium | reverse complement strand
GAGCTCGGCTTCTTCGGCGCCAGCCTCCACGGCTACGGCTGCGCTGGCATGTCCAACGTCGCCTACGGTCTGGTCACCCAGGAACTTGAGCGCGGCGACTCGGGTCTCCGCAGCTTCGTCTCCGTGCAAAGCGCCCTCGTCATGTATCCGATCTACGCCTATGGCAGCGACGCGCAAAAAGACAAATGGCTCCCGCAACTCGCGCAGGGCAAAGCTATCGGCTGCTTCGGCCTCACCGAACCGCAATTCGGCTCGAATCCCGGCGGCATGCTCACCCGCGCGGTGAAAAAAGGGAATAAGTACGTCCTCAACGGCGAAAAAATGTGGATCACTAGCGGCTCGCTCGCTGACGTCGCCGTCGTCTGGGCCAAGTGCGAAGACGACAAAGTCCGCGGCTTCCTCGTCGAAAAGGGAACTCCCGGCTTCAAGGCATGGGACGTCCACGGTAAATGGTCACTGCGCGCTTCGGTGACCTCCGGTCTCGCCTTCACCGATTGCGAAATTCCCGAAGAAAATCTTCTGCCCGGCGTCGTCGGCTTAAAAGGTCCGCTCGGCTGCCTCAATCAGGCGCGCTACGGAATTGGCTGGGGTGCCCTCGGCGCCGCCATGGCGTGTTACGACACCGCCCTGCAATACGCCAAAACGCGCAAGCAGTTCGCCAACAAGCCCATCGCCTCCCATCAATTGGTTCAGGAAAAGCTCGCCTGGATGATCACCGAAATCGTGAAAGGCCAACTCCTCGCACTCCACGTCGGCAAGCTGAAAGATCAAGGCAAAGTCGATCACACCCACATCTCGATGCTCAAGATGAACAATGTCGCCATCGCCCTCGAAACCGCCCGCAAGGCCCGCGACATCCTCGGCGCCAACGGCATCGTCGACGACTGCTGCATCATGCGCCACATGAACAACCTCGAATCCGTTTACACCTACGAAGGCACCAACGACATCCACAAACTCGTCATCGGCGAAAAAATCACCGGCATCGCCGCTTTCGTCTAATCTGACTCTCGACCCGCGCTTCTCCTTTGTAGGGGCGGGGCTTGCCCCGCCCTCGTTGCGTCTTGCCGCAATTCATCGCGGAACCTTCGTCATCCCGAGGGAAGCGAGGGATCTGCTGTTTCTTTCCGTGGGTGCCGCACCCTCAGCTTTCAGAGGGTGCGGATTTTCCGATCCGCGAGCGGCCAATCAACCGTCCATTCCCGTTTTCCTCTTCCGCACTCCCGCAAGCCGATGTATCTTTTCCCAGCGCAGGAGCCAGCCCAAAAATGTCCTCACATCGAATTCGCGCCATCATCACGTTCTTCACGATCATCTTCTTCGCTGTCACTACTGCCAATGCCCAACGCGCCACCACCACTCCCGACCCCGCCAAACCCAAAATCCGCGCCATCACCGCCTTCGTCAATCTCGACCGCTCGAAATACCAGCAACAAATCGCCGACGCGATGAAAATGCTCAAATACGCCCGCACCCTGCTCGAATCGCGCGGCTACACCGTCCAAAGCGTCCGCATCGCCACGCAACCCTTCTCCGAATACACCAAAGGCCTCTCCACTGAGCAAGCCGTCGAATTCTTCCGCAACTACGAAAATCTCGCCGCTCAGCAGCAATTCATCCCAGACATCGGTCCCGCGATGCTCAAAGCCGACGACCCCGAAACCGAGGCCGACGTCCTCGCCGAAATTCTCGCCGGCACCAAAGCGATCAACGCCAGCCTCGTCGTCGCTTCCGACGACGGCGTCCGGTGGCGTTCCGTCGGCGCCGCCGCCCGCGTCATCAAGCGCCTCGAAGATACCGATCGCAGCCAAGCCAACTTCCGCTTCGCTGCGATCGCCATGGTCGCCCCGCTCACTCCGTTCTATCCCGCCGCCTACATCACCGGCTTCGGTCATCAGTTCGCCATCGCCCTCGAATCCGCAAACACCGTCTACTCCGTCTTCCAGAATTCGCAAGACCTCAACGCGGCCCGCCAGAAACTCACCGACACCCTCGCCAAGTCCGCTTTCGAGATCGAAGGCATCGCGCAACGTATAGACCGCGACCAAGGCTGGGCCTACGTCGGCATGGATCTCTCCCCCGCACCGTTGAAAGACGTCTCCATCGGCGCCGCTCTCGAAGAGCTCACGCAGCAGCCTTTCGGCTCCTCCGGCACGCTCACCGCCGCCGCCACCGTCACCGCCGCCATCCGCGACATCCACGTCAAGCGCACCGGCTACAACGGCCTGATGGTCCCGATCCTCGAAGACGAGCGTCTCGCCCAGCGCTGGAGCGAGGGCAACATCTCCATCGACGGCCTCCTCAGCTACAGCGCCGTCTGCGGCACCGGCCTCGACACCGTGCCGCTCCCGGGTGACACCACCGAGCAGCAACTCGACCTCATCATCGGCGACATGGCCTCGCTCGCCTTCAAATGGAAAAAGCCGCTCTCCGCTCGCCTCCTCCCCGTCGCCAACAAGGCCGCCGGCGAAACCACCGACTTCGACGATCCGGCACTGGTCAACGCCACCATCCAACCTCTAACCCACCGCTGAGTCGCAGGCAGAGTTCAGCCAAACGAGACCGCCTTCAGCTATCTAAGCAACCCAATTCTTTCGCCTGACGTCATACTCGCACTCACATCACATGCGAAAAATCTTAGTCATCGGCGCCACCGGCACCGTCGGCCGCCAGCTCGTCTCCGAACTTCTTGCCACAACCTCCAACATTCAAGTCCGTGCGTTACTTCGTAATCCCGACACCGCTAATCTTCCGTCCGCCATCGAAAAATTCC
>JAFAZL010000318.1 GCA_019239815.1 Acidobacteriota bacterium | reverse complement strand
TCGCCGGCGCAGTTTTGTCCAGCGCCGCAATGACCGGCGTGCAACTCGTCAACGTGCACGCGCTCGGCGGCACGGCGATGCTTCACGCCGCTGCGCAAGCTGTCAGTGCGGGAGTGCCGATGGGCGCCGATCGCCCGCGCCTCATCGCAGTCACCGTTCTTACAAGCATGGATGCAAAAGCAATCCGCGAAGTCGGAATCGGCGGCCCACCGAAAACACGCGTCCTAAAATTAGCGAAGCTCGCAAAATCCGCCGGAGTCGACGGAGTCGTCGCCAGCGTCCAAGAAGCCCGCGCCATTCGCAAGGCCTGCGGCCGCGATTTCCTGATCGTCACTCCAGGCGTGCGCCCCGCCACAAAATCCGATAACGGTTCAGCAAAATCAGGCGCCGCAAAAACCGACGATCAAGCCCGCACCGCAACGCCAACCGAAGCCATTAAAGCCGGCGCCGACTTCCTCGTCGTAGGCCGCCCCATCACCGCCGCCCCCGATCCGCGCGCCGCTGCGCAGTCCATCGTCGACGAAATCGCCTCCGCAAAATAATTTTGCCGTTTGTAGGGGCGGAGCTTGCTCCGCCCGGCGCCGCCCACACTAAACACGGTCCGCTCACTGGTAGCGCCGGCATCCTGCCGGCGTTTTTTCCGCAGCACAATTCAGATCGATTCACTCGTCACTTGTATACAAAAACTTTGTCATCCTGAGCGCAGCGAAGGATCTCAGACTGAATCCACATCTCAATCTTTCAGTCGTTGCGCTTCTTTTGACGCCACCCACATCACCAGCTACCATCTGCCCACAAAACCAACGTGAACGGTCAGACCACCAACACCCCTCAACTCCGCTCCAACTCCCTAGGCCTCTCCGAACTCGTCTTCCAAGCCATCACCCACATCGCCCCCGCCAGCAACGTCATCTTCGCCTTCCCGATCATCGCGCTCAAAGCCGGTCCAGTGATGCCGGTCTCCCTGCTCCTCGCCACCATCGTCTGCCTCTTCATCGGCAACACCGTCTCGCAATTCTCCAGCTACATGCCCTCCAGCGGCGGCTACTACTCCTTCGCCACGCGCGGACTCGGCAGCCGCCCCGGCTTCATGGCCACATGGAGCTATCTCGTCTACGAAATTCCCGGCAACGCCGGCCTCACCGGTTTTCTCGGCTACTTCGTTTCCGACATGCTCCACACCGAATTCAGAATCAACGTCCCGTGGTATCTGATTTCCCTCGCCACAATCGCGCTCGTCTGGACACTCACTTATCGCGGCATCCAGCTCTCTGCGCGCATGACAGAAATTCTCGGCGGCGTCGAAAAAATCATCATCCTCGCGATGTCCATCACGTTCCTGATTCATCCCGGCAAAGGCTCCTCGTACACCGCACCGCTCAATCCCGCGAACGCGCCGAATCATTTCATCGGCGTCCTTGCCGGAATGGTTTTCTCCGTTCTCGCGCTAAGCGGATTCGAAGCTCCCGCGCCGATGGCACAGGAAGCCAAGCGTCCCGCCAATTTCATCGCCAAAGCCGTCACGCTCTCGCTCCTCACCATCGGCGGCTTCTACATATTCTGCTCTTACGCCGCCGCCATCGGCTGGGGCACCGGAGACATGGCCGCATTCGCCTCAAACGCTAATCCCTACTACGTCCTCGGCCACGCATTCTGGGGCATCGGCTGGTGGTCTGTCGTCCTCGCGCTGATCAACAGCGCCGTCGGCGTCGGCCTCGCCGCCACCAACGCCACCTCGCGCGTGATGTACACGATGGGCCGCGCCGGCACGCCCCCTGCAAAGTTCGCCCGCATACATCCCGTGCACCAAACGCCGACGTTCGCGATCGGCTTCATTCAGATCGCCTGCTCCATCGCAATTCTTCTTGTTGGCTTTCTTCTTAAGCCCGACACGATCTTCGGCTTCCTCGAAACTGTCGCCACTCTCGCCGTGATCGTTCTCTACGTGATGTCGAATCTCGCTCTGACGCGCTACATGCGCCGCGAGCAGCCCGCGCATTTTTCCATGTGGCGACACGGCGTCGTCCCTTGGATCGCCACGCTCTGCCTGCTCCCGGTTCTCTTCGTCACGATCTATCCGCAGCCCACGTGGCCCGACAACGTCACGCCCTATGTTTTCGCGGTAGCGCTCGTCCTCGGCTTTGGCTATATGAAATGGCGCGAATCCAGTAATCCCGGTGCTCTCGATCGTGCCGCCGCAATGCTCACTCGCGGCACGCACCCATCCGAGTGATAATTCCGAAGTGATCGTCAGCGCATGACCGC
>JAFAZL010000099.1 GCA_019239815.1 Acidobacteriota bacterium | reverse complement strand
GAGGGCGAATCTCGTCCCGATCCGGCCTCACGCCTTCAGCCTGACGGCGTTCACGGGCCTTCGCAGGTCGTCGACACTTCAAAATTTCCATGGAGCGATCAAACGTGGAAAGGGGTGCCGCTCCGCGACAGCGTTTTTTACGAGTTGCACGTCGGAACCTTTACACGCGAAGGCACGCTCTCCGCTCTCATACCTCACCTCGACAAATTGACGGACTTGGGCATAACAAGGATTGAGTTGATGCCACTTTCTCAGTTTCCCGGAGGAAGAAACTGGGGATATGACGGTGTTTTTCCGTTTGCGCTTCAGAACAGCTACGGCAGCATCGCGGACCTTCAGAAATTCGTCGACGCCGCGCACGCTAAGAAGCTCGCTGTGTGCCTGGATGTGGTCTACAACCACCTTGGGCCGGAAGGAAATTACCTCAACGAGTATGGCCCGTATTTCACCAACTTTTACCACACGCCCTGGGGCTCGGCGCTTAACTTTGACGGGCGCCAGAGCGATCACGTTCGTCATTTCTTCATCCAGAGCGCGCTCTATTGGCTCGAGCAGTTTCACATCGACGCGCTGCGCCTCGACGCGGTGCACAGCATTTACGATGCGAGCGCAAATCCGTTTTTAGCGGAGGTGTCGAACGAGGTGCGCGCTTTGTCGCGTCGGTTGGGACGCGAGATTGTGCTCATCGCCGAAAGCGATCTGAATGACGCTCGCGTCGCGTTGCCGACGGGACCGGAAGGCGAGGGATTGGGCATGCATGGACAGTGGAGTGACGACTTTCATCATTCGCTGCACACGCTGATAACGAAAGAGAAGGCCGGATACTACGGCGACTTTGGAACGGTGCACCACCTTGCAAAGACAATCTCAAATGGTTGGTATTACGACGGAATTTACGCGCCACACCGCGAACGGCGTCATGGGAACTCGCCCCTGAAGTTGGAGCCTGAGCAGTTCGTCGTCTGCATTCAGAATCATGATCAGGTTGGGAATCGGGCGCTGGGCGATCGCATCAGCCAGTTGACGGATTTCGAAGGACTAAAGCTTGTAGCGGGCGTGACGCTGCTTTCGTCCTTTACGCCGCTATTGTTCATGGGTGATGAGTATGGCGAGAAGGTGCCATTTCAATACTTTACGAGTCACGGTGATCAAGGTTTGGTCGATGCGGTTCGAAAGGGGCGCCAGGCGGAGTTTGCGCATTTCGGATGGAAGGGTCAGATTCCCGACCCGCAGTCAGAGGAGACTTTCGCACGATCAAAGCTCGATCATTTACTTGCAGACCAGGAGCCGCATCGAACGCTTTGGCTCTTCTACAAAACACTGCTGGAATATCGGCGGTCTCGACGGCTCAGCAACGTGAGGCCGACCACCGTCGGAGAATTGCCGAATGCGCTCTTCGTCTTGCGAGAAACCGAGGTTGCTTGGATCGCGGCGCTTTTCCATTTTGGCGAAGCGGCGTCGAAGCTGACTCTGAGTCTCCCGGCAGGACAATGGGGCAAGCAACTTGATTCCGCCGATCCGAAGTGGAGAGGGCCATCTGCATTGCCAGAGACAATCGAAGGCGGCAATGCGATACAGTTGACCCTGCAATCTCGCTCCTTCGTTGTATTCGAACGGCCAAACGTAGACTCCAAGCCACATAGAAACTAGCCTGATTCTTCATGTCGACGAACACCTCAGCGCGTCCGCGACTCCTCGCGACCTATCGACTGCAGTTCAATAAGGATTTCACTTTTCAGCATGCGGGGAACATTGTCGATTACCTCGCTGATCTCGGCATCACGCATGTCTATGCTTCCCCGATTCTGACCGCGCGCCGCGGCAGCGGTCACGGCTATGACGTGACCGACCCGACTCGTCTGAATCCAGAACTCGGGACCGAAGCCGACTTCCTCACTTTCCGGGAAAAGCTGCGCGAACGCGGCATGGGGCTGATTCTCGACATCGTGCCGAATCACATGTCGGCGAGCAGCGAAAATGCCTGGTGGATGGACGTCCTCGAGAACGGGCCCGAGTCCGCCTACGCGTCTTACTTTGACATCGATTGGCGGCCGCCATCAAGCACGCTCCAAGGCAAAGTCCTGCTGCCCGTGCTTGGCCGACCCTTCGCCGAAGCGCTGGAGCACCAAGAGCTAAGGCCGGTTGTTCTTGAAGGAAAATTCTACGTTCAGTACTTCGAATCACTCTTCCCGCTGGCGCCCGCGACCTATCACTTGATTTTGCGCCGCAGATTGAATGAGCTTCGCGAAGCACTCGGCGAAGAATCAGCTTCGTATCAGGAATATTCCGGCATCGCCGCGGCTGCCGCGGCCCTCACCGATGACACCAGTCCTGCGCGAGACGCCGGTGCTGACCGGCGGCAGCGGTTTGAATCTCTGAGGCAACGCCTTCGCCAGCTCATGGCCCAGGATTCAAAGATCAGTGATTTCATCACGCAGAATCTGAACGGGATACAAGGGCAACCCAAGGATCCGTCGAGTTTTTCATCATTCGAAGCGATCCTGGCGCAGCAGCACTATTTGCTCGCCTACTGGCAAAACGTAAACGAAGAGATCAACTATCGCCGTTTCTTTACGATCAACGACCTCGTTGGCCAGAGAATGCAGGACCCACTTGTTTTCGAAGCGACGCATGCGCTCATTTTTCGAATGATCGAACAAAGCTCCTTAGATGGGTTGCGAATCGATCACATTGATGGGCTGCGAGATCCCCTGGGCTACTTGCGGCAATTAAACGAGCGAATCTGCGTAGCGCTAACACATGCTGCGCCCTGCAACGATTCGACGGCAAGTGGCGACGCAAACCCTCGCCTTCCGGTTTTCGTCGAAAAGATATTGGCTCGCGACGAGCGTCTGCCCAACAGTTGGCCGGTGACCGGCACGACCGGCTATGACTTTGTAAATGCGGTCAACGCGTTCTTTGTCGATCCGAGAGGCGCGGAGCAGATCGAAAAGATTTATTCGCGATTCATCGGCAAAGAGATCGTGTATGACGACCTTCTTTACCAGAAGAAGAAACTCGTCATGTCGATCTTGCTCGGCGTCGAGATTCGAGCCGCCGGACAGCAGTTTCAGATGCTTGCTCGTGGCGATCGCTACGCGCGTGAGATTCCACGGCTCGAGCTGAACCAGGTTCTGTTGGAAGTAACCGCGCAGATGTCCGTCTACCGCACCTACATCAGCAACCTCGACGTTACTGCGGACGATCGACATCGGATCGAGCACGCGATCGACCGAGCCCGCCTAAAAGCGCCGCAAATCAGCCATCAGGCATTTGATTTTTGCCGAGACGTACTGCTGCTATTGAATCGGCCTCATCTATTGCCGGGTCAGCGCGAAGCGCGGCTCGCGTTTGTGATGCGGTGGCAGCAGTTCACCGGACCGATTATGGCCAAAGCATTCGAGGATACGTTTCTTTACGTGTTCAATCCGCTGATTTCGCTGAATGAGGTTGGAGGCGATCCACGCCCATCATCGGCACCTGCTGCCGATTACGCGACTTATGTAACGACGCGGCAGAAGCATTGGCCTCATGCGATGAATGCATCGACGACCCACGACACCAAGCGGGGCGAAGATGTGCGCGCGCGAATCAATGTGCTTTCCGAGACTCCAGTCGAGTGGCAGAAGCACCTGGATCGTTGGGCGAAGATGAATGCGGATCACAGGAAAACGATCGATGGTGCGCCTGTGCCCGACCGCAATGAAGAGATCTTTTTGTACGAAACGCTGCTGGGTGCTTGGCCTTTCGATGGCGTCGATACGTCGTTCGTCGGCAGGATGAAAGAGTACGCGATCAAGGCGACGCGTGAGGCGATGGTGCATACGCGCTGGACTCGACCGAACTTGCAGCACGAGCAGGCGCTTGAAAGATTTATCGCGGCGATTCTTAAGCCGGGCACGAAAAACAAGTTTCTGGCGGACTTCACGGAATTTCAGAAATCAATTGCATTTTATGGCATGGCGAACAGCCTGGCTCAGACTTTGCTGAAAATCGCGTCGCCAGGAGTTCCCGATTTTTATCAAGGCTCAGATCTGTGGGACTTCCGACTGGTCGATCCAGACAATCGACATCCTGTTGATTTTGACGGCCGAAAACTTGCACTGAAGAAATTGCGCGCGCTCGTCGAGGCGCCGTCTCCCGCATACCTTGAACTGGCGAAAAATTGGCGCGACGGCAGCATCAAACTCTTTGTGGCGTGGAAAGCGCTCCACCAACGATTGCGGCATCCCGAGCTTTATGCCGATGGGGATTTTTTGACGCTCGATGTTCTCGGGAAGCGAGCCCAGCATATTTCAGCGTTTGCGCGACGATTGCGGAAAAGTTGGGCGTTGATCTTTGCCCCTCGGTGGCTGGCTCGCGCAGGGTTTCCTTTCCCGCCCCAGGGCGTCGGCCAGTTTTGGGGCGACACTGCGGTGCAACTGCCGAAAGGTGCGCCAGCAGAATGGAAGAACGTGTTTACGAATGCAACCGTCAAAGCGGGCAAAAAGGACGGCCGCCAGGTAATTCGAATTGAAGACTTGGCGCAGTTCCCTGTCTCACTCCTTACCCCTCAGTCTTGGGGCGGAAAGTCCTGAGGGAACGGCGGCTGTATGGAACACGTCCCGGTGCCAATGCCGACTAGATCGACAAAAGCTTGCCGATTCCCTGTAGCGGAATCCCTACCCACGTAGGGCGATTGTTCAGCTCGTACCCGAGTTCGTAGATCGCCTTTTCCAGCAGATGCAACTCGAGGACGGTTTGAATTTCGGCCTGCGTCGCAGGTAGATACGCCGCGTCTTTCGCTGTTGCAAAATATTTTGCCAGGTACCTCTCAGCAACCATTGAGTTCCACACTTCTGCCCATGCGCTCATTCGCGCGACATCATCTCCTGCAACGCGATCCTCGCCCAGTAGTGGAGCAAAGGCTGCATAATGAAAAGAACGCAGCATCCCGGCGACGTCTTGTAACGGCGAACGTTTTACACGTCGTTCTTCGATTGTGCGAGCCGGCTCGCCTTCGAAATCGATGATCACGAAGTCGTTTTCGGTGCGGAGGACCTGGCCGAGGTGATAGTCGCCATGGATTCGCGTTCGCATAGCACGGATCGGTTCTCGCAGTGCAGAATTGAAGCGCGCGGCGATTTCGCTCTCGCGCTCGGCTAGTTGTTCCGCTTTTTCGCGCCATTCCGCCGGAAGATATTTCATCTTGTCGCGCAGCAAAGAGAAGACGCGCACCAGCAAGGCACCCACGGACTGCTCCAGAGCCTGCTGCGATTCCACGGTGAATGGTTCGGGAGCAAAGGCGGGATCACTCGCGTCGGATGCCAGAGCCAGGTGCATTTCCGCAGTGCGCTGCCCAAGTAGTTCTGCCGCAGCCAAGTAGTCCTCGACAGCGCTCTTCGCACCCTCGGGTACATCCGCGCCTTGCTCGCCCCGCTGGCTGGCCACGGGTGACACGCTTCCAACATGCACGGATTTTCGAACGCCGTTGTAGTAGTTGGCGAGCGACTTAAGCGTGAACCCCCACGCGTCCCCTTGATTGGGAACAAACTTCTGCAACATGCCTTGCGCCATGGGCTTGCCGTCACGCGTCTGATATTCCAGCGTTCCCGCCAGGGGCGGCACGCTCCTCAGCGAAGTCTTCTCGGTTAAAAACTGGCCGATTTCGAGATCGGGATTGATGCCTTCCTGGATACGGCGAAAGAATTTCAAGATCAGACGACCGCCGTAAATGATCGAGGTGTTGCTCTGTTCGACTCCTACTGGCTTTGGCGTCAGGCCTGCGACCGGTTCCGGCGAGAGCTTCGAATACGCGGTTGTCTGGACTCCACGAAGCTCGCCGGTTTCGCCGGCGATTGCGTTCCCTTTTTCAATGAGTCCGATCAGCGCGGTGAGAAACGCGGAATTCTTCAGGCCGTCGGCCAGCATGATTGTGCCGCCGGCGTCGCGGGTCACTCTCAATCCTTCAGCGCCAGCGCTTTCCGAGGACGCCAGCGGGATTGCATAAGTCTCGTCGGCGCCGTCGACATAGTAAACTCTCGCGACAAAAATGTACGCGTTACCACCGATCACTGGGATCGGAACCGTATCGACAACTTGTGCCGAAGCGATCGTGCGCGCCTTCCCGCCAAACCACCTTTGCTTCAGAAGATATTCCGGGAGCTGCGCCGCGAGCGTGGTCTGAAGTTGAGGATCCATCTTTGTTCCTGTGCCGTGTTGAGCCATTGACACTCTCCAGCCGGTGTCAGTTTGATGAGCAGGGACGAAACTTAGTCGCAAATCAATCGAGAAGTCCGGCCACACAAACGGAACGACCCAACGCGGATTCAACCGCAGCTGCTATAGCGGCTGCAATTCGTCGCGGTCGTCGGTCTTCTTCTCGCTCAGCGAACGCTCGAGGAACTTTCGCGCCAAATCCTGCCCTCCAAGCCCGAATGCAATCGCCAATCCAAGCATGGACCCGCCGAGAACGATCGAGAACGCCGCAAGTACCGTTTGGCGCGCGACGCTTAGTTCGTCCAGGGCCATCGTAATCGCCAGTATCCAGATGATGAAGCGTACGGACCAGCTGAAAAGCATGGCTGACCCATAGCCTCTGTTCACCGAAGCCAAGAGGACGGCACGAGACAGGAAGTTGGCGATGACCAGTCCCAAGAACAAAATCAACATCGCAACGACGATTTCCGGCAGCAACCGTAACAGTCGCGCAATTTGTTCCTGAAGCCCGGCGATATTCAAAACGCTGATACCGATCAGAATGAAACCCAGTAACGTGATCCAAAAAACGGATCGGCTCAGAAAGTCACTCATCGACGGCAATGCCGCCATCCGGAGGACCTTCGACGCTCCGGCTTCCTCCGACAGACGGTCAAGCTTCGTCAGCCGCAAGATCATGCGCGCGACATACTTGAACGCGTATGCAAAGAGCACTCCGGTGAGCACGATCACTAGCATCACGACGAGGCGCGGCAAGAATTCCGCGATCATATGCGCCATGTTTTGGTAAGCCTGCTGCAATCCCTGGATGATCGTGTCTTTCATCGTTTCACCTCAGCTTTTCGCCTTCCAGCGCTCGATCAGATAAGGCTTCTGCCGTTCGAACTCCAAACAGAGCGCTTCGGTGTCGGCTTCCATTTCTTCGGGGGTTGATTGGGCGTGGTCGGCCAAAAAGGAAAAGAGTTGTCCGCGATACAAGGGAACGAGGGCCTGTAAAATGTGATCTCGCGCGATGGTCGTGCGATGGTATGCGGCCGCAAAGTCGTAAAGGATCCGCACCCAGAGCTCCGACGGAAAATCGAATTGATCGATGTCCTTTGCGGCGATCTCCTTTAGCTTCGCGAGCGTTTCTTTGGCCAAGATCGACTTCAGCACGGCGTCCTGAAGGGTCTGCACGCCCGTGCGGAACAGCTCGAAGCTCTTGTCTTGTCGCGCCGGAGCATCCTCCGGAGTTAGCTCGTGATCGGAGCCAAAGGTCTGGACAGTCTCCGTGCCTGTGCGGTCGAGCCAGTGATCCTGGAAAGCGTCGCAGCAGTAGAAGAGATTGCCGACGGTCTGGCGGATCGTCTCAACGATGTCAGGGCTGCCTGGTAGAGCCGCTCTTGGGCCAAGGTAGGATTGGCTGCATTTCATACCGTTGCAGATCGCGTTCACAGCCATCCACGCCTCAGGACGCGCGCGGACCGCTTCGTCCATGGACTGCGAAGCACATTCCGATGCCAGGCGCCCAGAAAAGCCCCATTCGTCGGCATACATTTCCCGGATACGCACGCCGAAGACCGCGCGGCTCATCGGATACAGCAAATTGCGGGCGAGCAAGCCCTGGAATTTAGTGCGGGAATACAGAGGAGCGACAAACGCAAAATCTTGGCGATAGGCCGGTCTCAGCAAATTCGCCACCCAAGCCGGATCGAGCGTCGCCGTCGCGGGCGACACAACTGCGCAGGCCTTCACGCGCAGTAAGTCCGCCGCCGAGAAAACGATCTTCAAAGCCGCGCCTTGAGATGCGGCTCGACCGTATTGGGTCGAGATCCGATGCACCGTCCGGAGCGACGTGATGCCGCGGCGGATCGAATCCTTTTTTCCGTTTAGATTCAGGACGATTTGCTGGGTCTGATCCGTGGATCCGCCATCCACGGCCACAATCGCGACTCGATCGCGGACAAAATTCTGTTGGTAGCTCTCTTCGATCGCTTGTATGGTCTGGCCGATGGTCCCCTCGTTGTTAAACGTGGGAATCGCGACAAGCAGGTCCGCTTCGCCAACGCTCATCAGTTGGCGAAGTAAGTCTTCCGAAAGTAGAGTTTCGTCGGCCAAAAACGATTCGCTCCGCCTAAACCGCTACAAAATCAGGTGCCGCAATCAAGGAACTCTAGAAATTTACACTCGGGGTGTGGCGAGTTCAAAGTTCAAATACGACGTAACCGAAACCAAAAGAATTGATAAGGCGCAAGTGTCAGCAAATAGGGTAGTTCTCCAATTCGTGGAAACAAGTTCCGGCCGAACATTTCAATCGGTATGTGTCCCTTGAAGCTCTGCAAGTTTAGTTCGACGGCCTGCGCGGAACTCGACAAATTGTTGACCACCAAGACTTTCTCCTCCCCAAGCTGCCTTATATACGCAAGAACACGGTGATTTGAGGGGCTCAGGAAGTCAATCGAGCCTCGGCTGAAGACGCGGAAGGAGTTTCGCGTTTGAATCACCGACTTCGTCCAGGAAAGCAGCGAATGTTCCGAACGCCGCTGTGCTTCGACGTTGACGGACTGATATCCATACACCGGGTTCGAAATCAACGGTGAATACAACCGCTCAGGGTCCGAAGCAGAGAACCCTGCGTTCCATCCACCATTCCATTGCATCGGCGTCCGAACTCCGTTACGGTCGCCAAGATAAATGTTGTCGCCCATGCCGATTTCGTCGCCGTAGTAGATGATCGGCGTACCTGGCATCGATAGGAGCAACCCCGTCAGCAGTTCGATGCGGCGGCGATCATTCTCAAGCAGCGGCGCCAACCGCCGGCGGATGCCGAGATTGATGCGCATCGTCTTATCGTTCGCGAACGAGTCATACATGTAGTCGCGCTCGACATCCGTGACCATCTCGAGCGTCAGCTCATCGTGATTGCGTAAAAAGATGCACCACTGGCATTTGTCAGGGATTTGTGGCGTCTGCTCGAGAATTTCAATGATCGGCTTGCGATCTTCCAGCTTCACCGCCATGAACATGCGCGGCATCAGCGGAAAGTGGAACGCCATGTGGAACTCGTCCCCATCGCCTTGTCCGAAGTAATCGCGCACATCCGCCGGCCACATATTTGCCTCGGCCAGCAGCATTTTGCCTGGATAAGCGTCGTCAAGCCGTGCCCGCAGTTCCTTGATCACGGCGTGCGTCTCAGGCAGGTTCTCGCACGAAGTGCCTTCTCGCTCTACGAGATACGGAACCGCATCGAGCCGAAATCCATCGACTCCAATATCCAGCCAGAACTTCATCACTTCCCAAACCGCCTCTTTCACGGCGGGATTGTCGTAGTTCAAATCCGGCTGATGACTGAAAAACCTATGCCAGTAATACGATTTCGAAATCGGATCCCACGACCAGTTCGACATCTCCGTGTCGATGAAGATGATTCGAACGCCTCTATACCGATCGTCGGTATCGCTCCATACATACCAATCGCGCTTCGGGTTATCTTGCGAGCTTCGCGCTTCCTGAAACCAAGGATGCTGGTCCGAGGTGTGATTTACCACCAGCTCGGTGATTACGCGGATTTTCCGGCTGTGCGCCGCGTTCAAAAACGCCTTGAAGTCTTCAATCGTTCCGTACGTAGGATTGACCGACGTGTAGTCGGCGATATCGTAGCCGTCGTCGCGCAGCGGGGACGGATAAAACGGCAACAACCAAATGGCGTTGATTCCAAGTTCCTGGAGGTAGTCGAGCTTGTTCGTCAGCCCACGGAAGTCACCGACACCATTGCCATCGCTGTCGCAGAACGTTCGAACGTGAAGCTGATAAATAACCGCGTCTTTGTACCAGAGCTTGTCGTCCTGCGGCGCCAACGATTGCTCTCCTTTTTTATTCCCGGCCCTGCAGCGTACGGACAACGTGAGCGCGAACGCAGACCGGCCAATCACTTCACAGTTTACGGCGGGGATTCACAGCCGCAACCGTACCGCGACCTGCTTATCC
>JAFAZL010000082.1 GCA_019239815.1 Acidobacteriota bacterium | reverse complement strand
CGAGACGACGAAATCATGCGCTTCGCCAAGGAACTCGGCGCTCCGCTCGACTTGGTTCGCGCCGTCGCCAAGTCCGGCAAGCTGCCCGTCCCGAATTTCTCCGCTGGAGGCATCGCGACTCCCGCTGACGCCGCGTTGGTTCGCCGCCTCGGCGCCGAAGCGGTCTTTGTAGGGTCGGGCATCTTCAAGTCCAGCGATCCCGAAGCCCGTGCCAAAGCTGTCGTGAAGGCAACCACGCACTTCGAAGACCCCAAAGCCGTCCTCGAAGCCAGCGAAGAACTCGGCGAAGCCATGCCCGGCCTCGACGTCCGCCAAATGGAAGAGAAGGATCTACTCTCCACCCGCGGCTGGTAACGATTCAGCGCGGGCGCCGCGAGTGAATCCGCCGTGCCGCGTTCGGCGGTATTCGCAAAATGCGCGTCGCCCTTCGGCACGATTTTGCGCTCGTCTCAGGCTTCGCGTCTCGGCACGATTTTGTAGGGGCGGGGCTTGCCCCGCCCGGTCGTTGCGTCTTGCCGCGAGTCGCGCCGTCGCCACCCTGTAGCCGCGATCGTTTCCCAGATCGCGGGGTTTAGACGCATGTGGCGCCCATCCCAAGCCAATGGCGCCAACCGGATCAACTCTGGGCTTTCGCATTGGAGCTCGATTGAAAATCGGAATCCTCTCAGTACAAGGCGACTTCGCCGCCCACGCGAAAATGCTCGCCGATCTCGGCGCTGAAACCGTCGAGGTCCGCACGCCCGCCGATCTCGAAGGCTGCGACGGCCTGATTCTCCCCGGCGGCGAAAGCACCACCCAGCTCCAATTCCTGCGAGAAGAAGGTCTCGACAAAGCGATTCAAAAATTCGCCGCCGACCGCCGCCCGATTTTCGGCACCTGCGCTGGAGCAATCCTGCTCGCCTCCGACGTAAAAAATCCGAAGCAGGATTCACTCGGCCTGCTCGATATGACCGTCCTGCGCAACGGCTACGGACGTCAGGTGCACAGCGACGTCGTCACCGGCAAAACAACTCTGCACAACGAACCGCTCGAAATGGTTTTCATTCGCGCTCCAATTTTCGAGCGCATCGGCAAAGGCATCGAAGTCCTCGCCGAATTTGCCGACAAGCCAGCGTTAGTGCAAAAAGGCAACGTGATGGCCGCCGCTTTCCATCCCGAACTCACGACCGACACAACCGTCCACCGCCGCTTCCTCGAAATGGCGAAATCCTCCAGCCACCCCAACGGCCACGGCCCGAAGCCAGTGCCCGAGAAAACAGAACGCAAGCCCGCAAAGCCGAAACGCAAGCGGTAGCTCTGATTCCGTTTTTCTCCTCTGTAGGGGCGGGGCTTGCTCCGCCCGTTGCTGCGTCTTGCCTCGATCTCGTTAGCCCATCGCGTCGACCGCCGGGTCGATCCTTCGGCGGAACTCGTGTAACCTCAGCATGAGTGCGTTCGTCGCAGGGCAGGGGAATGAGACGAACGTTTGAAAATTCGTTCCGGGAGCATCTTTGAGACGCGAGAAAACCAGCGTATCCCAGGAAGATTATTTGAAGGCAATCTGGGAAATGCTTGAAGAAGATCAGACGCCGATCAGCGCGCGACTGGCAGAAGAATTAAACGTCACGCCGCCAGCAGTTACCGCTGCGCTCAAGCGCATGACGCGCGACGGCCTCGTCAAAGTCGAGCGCAACGGCCGCATTGATCTCAGCAAAAAAGGCCGCGCGATCGCCGAGCGCATGGCGTTGCGGCATCAGCTTGCGGAAATGCTACTCACCGACGTGATCGGCTTGTCGTGGTCGAAAGCGCACGACGAAGCCGAGCGGCTCGAACACGCAATCTCGCCGGAAGTCGAAGCGCTTTTGCTGAAGCGATTTGCCGATAAAAAAAGCTGCCCACACGGAGTTCCGATGCGCGGTGGCGTAGCCTCGCTAAGGAAGCAAGGAGCCGTTCTACTTTCCGACCTGCGTCAGGACGACCAGGGCGAAATTATTTGCGTTTACGAGAAAGATCCACAATTTCTCGAGTTCCTCGAAAATTTGGATCTGCGTCTCGATACTCGCGTCGAAGTGAAAAAGCGCGAGTACGACGAAACCATGACACTCCGCGCGGGCAATCGCACCATGCACCTGGGCAAGCCTGCCACCAGCCGCATCTGGGTGAGGAAGCTTCAACCGTAGCGAAACGAAATTGAATCCCTACTTCAAAATCGTCGTGTCCGCGTGGTTCTTTGGGTGGGGCCTTCTCTTTTTAATGGCGCCGGTTCCGGTGTATCGGTTCCTTTCATTGGGGCGCACACCGAGCGATAAGCAGATGAAATATGAAGAGCGGCTAGGAATCATGGCGGTTGCGCTCGGCCTCGTATTTTTCGTCGAGCTGATTTTTCGCGTGGTTCGATAATCACTGCTCCCGCTTAAACGGTGCCTCTCAAGAGCGATCTTCGAGCAACGACTTCAGTCGGGCGTAGCCGGCGCGGCTGACGGGGAGGCGCGTGTTGTCAGCGAGGATGGCGAGGCGGCTATCTTTTCCGTAGGGCTCGATGCGGACGACGCGCTCGAAATTGACGATGTAGGAGCGGTGGATTCGGACAAAGCGGTCTGGGTCGAGTCCGGCTTCGATGCTGGCGATGGTTTGTTGCTTCAGATGTTTTGCACCGTGGCTGGCGAGCGCGATGTAATCGTCTTGCGCTTCGACGTAGTCGAGCTTCGCTGTGGGAATGAGCGTGACGCGCGTTCCGTCGCGCACGACGATGCGTTCGAGATATTGCTGCGGAGGGCGCGCTGTGGCCGCCAGGTCGGTCGCACGCTGGACAGAAATCGCAGCTTCACCTTGTGCCTGTTGCCGCGCTTTGCGTTTTTCCGCGACGCGAGTTTTCACGCGGCCCAATGCGCTCTCGAAGCGTTCACCGCCGATTGGCTTCAGCAAATAATCGACAGCGTGGACTTCAAAGGCTTTCATCGCATATTGGTCGTAGGCCGTCGTGAAAATCACCGAGATGTCGCCTTCGATCAGCTCCAGCACGTCGAAGCCTGTGAGCTTCGGCATCTGCACGTCGAGAAAAATCAAATCTGGTTTGTGTTCGGTGACGGCTTTTACTGCCTCGAAGCCATTGGCGCATTCGGCGAGTACTTCGACTTCCGGGTGCGATTGCAGCAGTTCGCGCAGTACTTGGCGCGCCAACTCTTCGTCGTCCACAATCAGCGCGCCGATTTTGTTATCCGTTGTGGCGCTCATGATGAAATCTCCTGCGGTTCGGCCGGTAGCGATAAGTTCACCTGAAACTGATCTGAAGTAGTGTTGACGCGCATACTCGCCGACTTGGGATACCTGGCATCGAGTCGCTGGCGCACATTGGCGAGGCCCATACCGTGCCGATGCGTCGGAGTCGCCTCAG
>JAFAZL010000058.1 GCA_019239815.1 Acidobacteriota bacterium | reverse complement strand
TTTCCGACCGGGACGGAATACCTTTCTTGGCTAGGTTCTCCAGAACTTGAGTCGCCCACACGACGGGAACGTGAGCAGCCTCGCTGATCCAGAGTATCTCTTCCTGGATTTCCGCCAGACGTTGATATCCGCATTCGACCGCGAGATCACCCCGAGCGATCATGATGCCGAAAGAGCGTGTGCGCATGGCCGTGAGGATGAGTCTGGGGAGATTATCGAACGCTTTGCGCGTTTCGATTTTCAGGATCAGTCCCAGGCGCTGACCGCCGAGTTGCTCCAGACGGTCGAGAAGCTCGCAAACGTCGTCTTCGGTACGCACGAAGGAATAGCCGATTAGATCGGCATGCTCAACGATGAAGGGCAAGATGGCATCGTCATCCGCCGTGAGCGCCGGAATATCGATCTGCGTCTCAGGGAGATTGATGCCCTTCTCGGCGCCCAAGTTTTCGCCTTGTGCGCGGGCGTGGGTGATTTCCACGGACACTGAATCTGCGTTCACCATTCGTATCACGCCGCCGATTTTGCCGTCATCAAACCATATCGGATCACCCGGCTTGGCATGATCGAGGATTTGCGGAAGAGAAACGGAAATTTGCGCCGGCAAAAGGTAACGCGCCTGATTTGCCATACACTGCATTTTTGCCCGCCGTCTTCGCCCGAGTAAGCAGCAGCGTCTCGCCTTCTTTCAGCAGCAACGTTTGAGGGATTTGCGGAAGCTTGCCAATTCGCGCTTGATCCAGCTCTTGAGAGGTCGCCTTCCCTGGACCGGCTGGCCGAAACGCGCCAACCTTCAGACCGGAGAGGAAATAAATGGTTTGCCGTGCTTCGGCCCAGCAGCCGGTTTCTTCAACCTGGACGACATGCAGGGAGCGGTGAGCCTTGCGGGCGTCACGAAAGCGGAGCTTGTCGCCGACGTGCAGTTTTCTCAAGAATTCCGTGGGCAACGGAATCCGCGTAGCGGAAGTCGGGGGAGTGGATTCGGGTACCTCACCAGGCGTGAGCCAAATGCGCGCTGGGGCTACTACCCGGCCGTAAACGTCTCGCTTCGGCCGGCATTTGACGACTGCCGGGCCAGGCTCCATGAGTCCGGTCCGGAGTTTTGGGCCGGGAACATCCATGAGGATGGAGCAGCCGCGCCCGGTTTCCTGGCGAGCGCGTTTCAAATTATCGATCATACCGAGCCACACCTCAGGGTTGTCGTGGGCACAATTGATCCGCATGCAATCCATGCCGCCCTGCACGAGGTCTCGGACATGTTCGTAGTCCGAACCGGCTTCGGTGCCCATTGTCACCATGATGCGGACCTTGCGCCCGGTTGGCCGAGGGCCCAGCAAAGCATCCGTATTTTTGTTGAGGAGCTCGGCGCCTTCGCCGATAGCGACACACGGTTTGGCCGGATGCGGCAATGAGGCACCCGAACCCAAGAGCACATTCAGAACTCGATGAACGGTGTGAACCGCATCCAATACGTGACTTTCCGTGCGGCCCAGAGAGGAGAGGCCCAGACGAGCAAGTTGCGTTTGCAACTTGCGAACGTCGTGATTACGCAGGGCAAGATAGTGCGAGAGATTCCGAGCGCTCTCGCGGTGCGCCTCGTGAAGCGTGAGATGCCGATCCTCGAGGGACGCCTCTGCTTGCAACATGTCCCGGCAGAGCGACGCGAGTTCGTCTGAAAGTTCCTGCAGCAATTCTCGGTCTGGATGAAGCATGCCTTTTTAAATTTGAAGCGGACCTGCGTACCAATGTGGCGAGAGTATTCGAAGACTGTTAAGAGTAGATAAACGTACGAGGCCAGCAGGATGATAGAGGCCCTGCGCGCCGCAGTCAGGAGGGCCGTGATCTTGCTACGTGTACGCCGCCGGAGGTGCGGTTCGATACGAATGCTTATACTTCGGCGGGGATTATCGAAAGCTGGTGGATATCTCTGCAGCTGACGGAAGAGCTTAGGCCAGCACTCGTTACACCTGACTGTGATTTTTCAAAGAATTTGGCTGTTCAGCGAATGGTGCCGGCGGGGGGAATCGAACCCACGGCCTAGGGATTATGAGACCCTCGCTCTACCACTGAGCTACGCCGGCACGAAGGATATTTATGCTACGGAAGGTTTGCACGACGGTCAAGGACGGGCTGCCGCGTCGTCGGCGAGTTCGCGCTAAATCGTCGTCGATGTGAGAACCCCTCGAATAAATTGACGGCAAGCTGTCGGATTTCGACGCAAGACTGAATTGCACGTGACCGTCTGTGGAAGGATTCTCAGGCAACGCAACTCTCACAAAGTGCCTGTCTTGCTTCGTTTTGTGAGCAGCCGTAAGATGAATTTCAACGAGATTTCCACAGGCTTTTCACTGCTCCGAAGCTTAATTTCTCAGCAGAAAGCTTGTTAAAAACGGGCCTCAAATGTTTCAAGAATCTCGACCTTCACATTACAACACTCTTCACCATGTCTCTTAGTTGTCAAAACGATATACAGCGAAGACCCTACGGAACCTGAGTTGAATCAGGTATTTCCCTAGTACTAGCGTACCGTTGACCAGTACACCTAGAACCCCTATCCTGCGAGCGGTCGCAACACCTTCGCTTGGACGCTAAGCGAAAACCTGGCGAAAGTCCGGGTGGGGGGTTGTGTACCTTTTGGTCACAGGCCGGACGCCTGTGTCTTCTTGACGATTTTGTAGGTTTCTATAGAGTTCCTCCCGTTGTTCATACCTTGGGAGGGACTCAATGTCACGTAGACACATCGTTCTGCTGCTGCCGGGTCTGATTCTGGTAGCCGCAATGGGCCTGAAAACCGCCGTCACCAGCACCAGCACTGTGATCGCAGCTGCGCCGGTGATGAACGGACCGGATCCGGCTCCAAAACCTTGGAACGGACCCGATCCAGCTCCAAAGCCCTGGAACGGACCGGACCCCGCACCGAAGCCTTGGTAATCGGGAAGAACCGGTAAAGCAGCTGTCGAACGGGACAGCGGACCAGGGCCCCTGACAAGGGTAGGTATGCCTGGCTCCGCAAGTTACGCGATTCTTTTCCTAGGAACTCTCCTAGAAGCGCTCGTGGTGGTGTGTGCCATGAGGCGCAAAGTCCTTCGCAAATACTTCGTCCTTAATTTGTATATGGTGCTGTGCCTAGTTGTGAGCTGGGGGCGTCACTACGTCATTGCTCGCGACGGGTTCGGTTCGCTCAACTATCGGTATTTTTATTTCTACACCGATGCGTTGCTGACGATCGTTCTGTATTTCAGCCTGATCAGCTTATACCTCTCCGTATTTGAAGAGATGAAGGTAGGCCGTTATCTCCGGTTGGGAGCGCTCTCGCTCCTCGCTGGCACTTCGTGGTTTACCTACGCGGTCGTCAGTCAGTCCTCGCACAAGATTCTGACGTATTTCGCGTTTGAACTATCGCAGAACTTGTATTTCGTCGGGCTCGTCCTGACCTACGTGCTGTGGGCTGCCGTACTAAAGATGCGGCAGACCCCAGCGCTACTCATCCAGCTTGTTCTCTCGCTGGGAATCTACTTCAGTTTCTTCGCCGCCAGCTACGCCCTTTCGAATCTCCACCCGACGCTTTATTCTCGCGTTTCGTTTCTGTTCCCGGTAGTTGGTTGCCTGCTGCCGCTGTCTTGGGCTTACGCATTCTGGCGGGTGCCAAATGAAATGCGGCTTTCCCCAGGCCGCCTGGCCCTGGCGGTGCCCCGTTGATTGCCGCCCTCGTCCTGGCTTGCTCGATCATCTTCTTTTTGCAGTTCTTTGTGCCGTATTGCAGATCCCTGATTGCGGCTTCCTCCAGCCATGTGCTGTCGCCTGAGGTTCAGGATGTCACTGGACTGACATCGCCGGCTTCCGGGGAGGACTTCCATCGCGTCGTCCAACTGCTCCGGCTCTGCCCCGATCGGCCGGAGGATCGCGGCGAGATCCGCGCCATCGGCGTCTATTTCGGCATGCTGAACTTCCTGAAGTCGGTCACCCGAAGCATTGCACCTAAAGTTCGTGCCTGGACCGAACGTGAGCGTGGCCGCTGCACCTACTTCGCTGCCGTGGCTCTCGACCGCCGGGTGGCTTTCAGCCGTGACCTGCTCGCGCAGCAGATCGAAGCGTAATCACAGCGCCGCATACTCTCCCCACAACCGGTTAGTTCCGCCTCCTTGAGGGGGTCACGCGGCTGGACTGGGTCCTCTTCGTCCGAGGTTTTCTTCGGAAATGATGCCGTTTTCGCGTCTTTCTCATCGCAATCTCCGCTTGCGTTTTCCTCAAGAGTGTTATTCTCGAATCGTCACTCCTCACCGGAGTCGATGCGTCCGCAGCGCAAAAAGCACCGGTGACAAAAACATGCTTGCAGTGTGGCTGCGTGCTGCCATCAAATGCACGCGCATGCAACTTTTGCGATTCCAGTTTTAGTGTCGAGATTTCGTCGGCGCGCATTTCGTGCGAAGACGAACCCCGCTCTCGCGCTCCAGAGACAAGTGTGTCTGTCGAGCGTGAGCCGAGGTGCGTCTCGACCACGAGCATCAGCGGTCCGCCTGCAGTCGGTGCTTGGCGCGGCGAGCTCGGAGAGCGCGTTCAGGCCTACCGTGCCCGCCGCGGGTTACCGCCCCTGCCCCCACGCGAAGCGCGCGTACACGAGAGCGCAAGCCGTCAAGTGGCGGTGCGCGAACCCGAGTTCCGCGAGGCCGCACAGACACGCCTGCCATTTGCAGAGTCGTCGCCGGTTCACTCGCAGCAGTCCCTGCGCAGCGTCGCATTGTCGGTCGAAGAAACGTTGCCGCTAACGGCGCCCGAAACGACACCCGCGAACAACGAGGAAGAGTTCTCGTTCACGATCGCCATCGGGCGATATGCGCCGCCGCCCGGCACGACCGACGGACATATGGACATCGATGTATCGGTCTCGCCGGATGCGCAACACGAAGAAGGCGAAGCCGAAGATGTCGGCAAGAGCAAGCACTACGGGCTCTATCCGGTCGCGTCGCTTGAAGAGCGCCGTATCGCTGCGATCATCGATGCTGCGTGCCTGTTTTTTGCCTACGGTGGCTTTGTGGCTTTGTTCAGCTCACTGGGCGGACAATTTTCCGCCACCAAGCTCAACGCTGTCGTCTACCTGGCGACTTTTGCTGTCGTCTATTTGCAGTATTTCGCGCTGTTCACGATTTTTGGCGGCACGACGCCGGGCATGATGTTTCGCGGATTGCAAGTCGCAAGCTTTTCGGGAGCGCCTCCGACGCCGCGACAATATCTGCTTCGAAGCGTCGGGTACGTCTTGTCAGCGGCGGCGGTTTTTGCGGGTTTCGCGTGGTCGTGGTGGGATGAAGACCATCTCACTTGGCACGATCGCATTTCGCGTACGTACTTGAGTTCGCCGGCAACGCGCCAAGCCTTCCACGCGCCGAGTGTGGCGGCGGGACGGTAGATCATGGCAGGCAGCTCTGAGGAGTTTTCAGCTTCCTGAACAAACTTCTCGCGCGATCCGAATCATCGCCGAAAGGCTTTGCTCCACATCAGCATCCGTCGTTGCCCATGACGAAACGCTGATTCGCATGGCAGTTTTGCCTTGCCACACGGTGCCACCGCACCAGCACGTTCCGTCTTCCTGAACGCGACGCATCACTTCGCGCGTCTGCTCGGGCGTACCGAACGAAACTAACACCTGATTGATGACGACGTCGTTGAGAATTTCGTAGCCTGCATCGCGAAGGCCGCTAGCGAATTTCTGCGCATGCGCGCAAGTGCGCTCGATCAAGTCCGATAGCCCCGACTTGCCCAGCGATTTTAGCGTTGCCCACAGTTCCACTCCGCGCGCACGGCGCGAAGAATCCGGTGTGTGATACATCGGCTCGCGCCGCGCGCTCGGGTCAAGATACGCCGCCGTCGAAGACATCGCGCTCCGCAACGCGTTCCCATCGCGCACGATCGCGATCCCGCTGTCGTAGCCCGCATTGGGCCATTTGTGTGCATCCGTGCCCCACGAATCGGCCAGCTCAAATCCACGCGTGAGATGGCGATACTTGGGCGACGCCGCTGCCCACAAGCCGAACGCGCCATCGACGTGCACCCACGCGCCGTCGGCTTTCGCGCGCGGGCAAATTTCGTGCGCCGGATCGAACGCACCAGTGTTGACATTGCCTGCTTGGAGTAAAACGATCGTGCGATCGGTCACCTTCGGAAACTTGTCCGCGCGGATCCGTCCTTGCCCGTCGACGTCCACGACCTTGACGCGCTTCTTGCCGAAGCCAGCCAGCGCCAGTGCCTTCAACGTGAGCGAATGAATTTCTTCTCCGACTACGACATCGATCGGTGGGGCGCCAAACATGCCGTCGTCGTTGACGTTCCATCCGGCATTCGCAAGCAGTGAATACCGCGCAGCCACAATCCCGGTCAAATTTGCCATCGTTGCCGACGTGACGAGTCCGCCCGAGCATCCCGCGGGAAGATGCAGCGCCTCGCAAACCCACGCGAGCACAACCTCTTCCAGCTCAGCCGCAACAGGAGACATCGCGCGCATTGCCGCGTTTTGGTCCCACACGCTTACCAGCCAACTTGCAGCCATCGCGGCGGGCACAGAGCCGCCGATGACGAAGCCGAAATAGCGTCGGCCGGTGCTTGCTACCGTCGCTGGCGAGCCAAGTTTGTCCAGCATTGCCACGATTTCCGTCGCCTCGGCTCCATGCGCTGGGAACGACTCGTGGAATTTCGACAAATCGCCAAGTGCGCTGGAGGTTGGTGCAACGCTACGATCTGGCACAACCTCTACGTAACGCCGGGCGCATCGCACCGCTGAGTCCAAAGCTTCCAGAGTGAGTTCTCTTGAAGAGCGTGTCGTCGTAGGCATTTCGATATACCTCTTGGATGCAGCGGTCGTGTCGAATAAAACAGGCGCACCGCGGCGCGTATCGCGCAGTTTGAATGCACAACAAACAAGGTAAAGAGCCGATTTGTCCGGTAAGAGGCTGCCGCGCGTGAGCGTGGCGACGAGGGAATCAGGGTTTCGGTGACTTCTGTGTTGCTTGATCCGAAGCAATCTTGCCATCGCGAATAAAAATCACGCGATGCGCATGCTGCGCAATGTCGTTTTCGTGCGTAACGAGAATGATGGTGTTCCCCTGCTTATGCAGATTCTCGAACAGCAACATGATTTCGTCGCCGGTCTTTGAGTCCAGGTTTCCCGTCGGCTCGTCGGCAAGTACGATCGACGGCGAATTCACCAGCGCGCGCGCAATCGCCACGCGCTGCCGCTGACCGCCCGACAGCTCGTTCGGCTTGTGATGCATACGAGAACCGAGATCGACGCGATCCAGCGCCTGTTTCGCCTTCTCCAGCCGCTCTTCCGCCGGTGTGCCGTTGTAGATCAACGGCAGTTCGACGTTGTGCAGCGCCGTCGCGCGCGGTAACAAGTTAAACGTCTGAAATACGAATCCGATTTCCTTATTGCGGATAAACGCGAGGTCGTCGTCATCAAGTTCGCTTACCAGCCGGCCAGCTAGCCAATATTTTCCCGAGCTCGGTGAGTCGAGGCAGCCGATCAAATTCATCAGCGTCGACTTGCCAGATCCAGACGGCCCCATGATCGCGACGTACTCGCCCTTGCGAATCTGCAGATCGACGCCGTTGAGCGCGCGCACCTGCTCCGCGCCCATTTCGTAGACCTTCGCCAGATCTTCCGTCTTGATGACAATCCCGGAGCTGACGAGATCTTCGCGATACGACTCAGTGGATGTTGTGTCGAGAGGCATTCTTTCTCCGTCGAAGTGGAACCAGTCGCAGCGATCAGGCTACTACACGCGTGCGCGGCGTGCCGTGCACCCGCCATCAGTGACGATCAGCTCGACTGATCATCGGCTGCCGGCTTCTTCGGCGCGGAGTTGTCCACTTTCACGCTCGCCTCTGGCTTGAGGGTGCGCAGCGCTTTGTAGCTGCCGACGACGATCTCGTCGCCCTTCTGCAATCCCTTGATGATTTCGATGTCGGTAACGCCGGAAATTCCGGTCTCGACAGGGCGGAAAAACGCCTTCTTGCCGTTTACCACGAATACGCCCTGGATCTCGTCCTTTTTCGGATCGCCCGGAGCTGCCGGCGGTGGCGCCGCGAGCGTCACGCCAGAACCGGTGCCTTTCTTATTGTCTTTCGCCGCGTCTTCCAGATCCTTGCGCGTTCGCACCGCCAGCGCCTGAATCGGAATCGCAAGCACGTTCTTCCGTTCAGCCGTCTGGATCTTCGCGGTCGTCGAAAGTCCCGGCCGCAGATTGTCGGGCGGCTGATTCAGCGTCACGACAACCTTGAAATCCTTCGCT
>JAFAZL010000029.1 GCA_019239815.1 Acidobacteriota bacterium | reverse complement strand
CGAGATGTTTTGCTTGCGCGCGACCTGCAAAAGGATGAATGTGCCCTTGACGTTAGTCTCGATCGAGGCTGCCGGTTCGTAAATACTGCGGTCTACATGCGACTCGGCCGCGAAATGCACCACTGCGTCACAGCCTTGCATTGCCGCTTCTACCGCCGCTGCATCGCAGATGTCGCCCTTAACGAAGCTGTAACGCGGATTGGCAGCGACGGATTCGAGGTTCGCGAGGTTGCCGGCGTAGGTCAGCTTGTCGAAGTTAACGATCGAGTAGCTCTTGCCAGAGCCAAGTACGACTCGAATGAAATTTGAGCCGATAAATCCGGCGCCGCCCGTGACTAGGATTTTCATCGCTTGTTCCCTTGACGATTCGACGTGGACAGCATGTTGTTCGCGCCTGTTTCGGCAACGAGTGTGTTGGCGCGAAGGAGGGACTCAAACTGGCCTGCGTCGGTCCACCAGCCTTCGAGAATTTCGTATGTCAGCTTGTTTTCTTCGATGTAGAAGTTGTTGACGTCGGTGATTTCGAGTTCGCCTCGGCCCGACGGCTTAAGGCGGCGGATCTTTTGGAAGACGGTTGCGTCGTAGAGATAGATTCCGACGACGGCATAGTTCGATTTCGGCTTCTTGGGCTTTTCCTCGATGCCGAGGACCTTGTCGCCTTTGATTTCGGCGACGCCGAATCGCTCCGCGTCCTCAACCTTCTTCAGCAAGATCTTTGCACCGTCCTTCTGCTTTTTGAAGTTTTCGACGGCGTCGCAAATGTTGTTCTCGATGATGTTGTCGCCCAAGATCACGCAGATCGGTTCACCAGCGGCGAAAAACTCTGCCAAGCCGAGAGCTTCTGCGATGCCGCCTTCGCCCTCTTGGTAGGTGTAGTTGATGTGTTTGAGACCGAATTCGCGGCCGTTGCCGAGCAGGCGCAAGAAATCGCCGGCATTTTTGCCGCCCGTGACGATCAAAATCTCCTCGATACCAGCATTGACCAAGGTCTGGATCGGATAATAAACCATCGGCTTGTCGTAGATCGGCAGGAGATGCTTGTTGGTGACGCGGGTGAGAGGATTGAGTCTGCTGCCGGTTCCTCCCGCAAGAACAACACCTTTCATTTCTCCTCCATTGAATGGAAATCAGTTCACGCTGCCGGGCGAGGTCTTTAAGATTATTGCGTTTGCGCTCGTGCAGTAGCAAGTGGTGAGTCTGGCCCGTGCTCCGACCCGTACCGAGTAACAGGATGAGCACCGGAATGCTCGTCTTACGAGCGGCGTCTTTGGGGAAAAAAACGGGATCGTTCGGGGCTGGAACAAGGGCAGGAATTTGTCGCGGGGTAGGGAAATTCGGTCTGCTATTTTAAGTGATCATGACCTCAGGCAGACCGCCCCAGCTCAGCCTGGTCATCGCTGCGTACAATGACTGGGCTGCCCTGGAAAAGTGCCTAGCGAGCGTGGCCGATCAGCGAAATGTTCCTGATTTTGAGGTGGTAGTCGTCGATGACGGCAGCGCGACGCCGGCGCCGTCGTCGATTTCCGGCCAGAACCGACAATTCGATCTACGGGTCTTACGGCAATCGCACGCCGGTATCGCTGTCGCACGAAATCTCGGTGTGCAAGAGGCACGCGGCGCTGTCGTGCTATTTACGGACTGTGACTGTGTGCTCGATCGCGATTGCTTGCGCCAATTGGTCGAAGCTGCGGAGCGATTCCCGGATGATGCCAGTTTTCAGTTGCGACTGACGGCCGACACAAGTTCGACCGTTGGTCGTGCCGAGGCGCTACAACATTTTGCCGTCCAGCAAGGGCGGCTCGATGGTGCCGGCCGGCTGATGTATTTGAACACCTCGGGATTTGCGATTCGTCGCGACGCGGTGCAGCGACTTGGACAGTTGTTTGATCCGTTGGCGCGCCGCGGTGAAGACACGCTGCTACTGTCGCAATTGATGGAACGTGGCCAGATGCCGCATTACCTTCCCGATGCCGCCATTCAACACGCGGTGCGTCTTTCCTTGACGCGCTATATGTGGGTCGGTCTCGGCATCGGCTACAAAGAAGGCTACGCCTACGCGAAGGTTGCGAAGAACGCCGAGAAACTTGATTCAGGAAGCTCGCAACGTTGGGAGCAACTTAAGAGGCTTTATCGAATTGCGAAAGAAAAGTCGCTTGGTACGGGTGCATTCCTGACGGTTTTTGTGCGCCAGGTGCTACGCCTGTTCGGTTTGAAATTCTATAGATTGTTCAGCTGATGTTCGACCGTTCTGTTCTTGGTAAGGACGAGTGAGGCGGAGATTCATGGCGGAAGTGAGCGCAAACGAAATTCTGGAGAAGCTGCCGAAGAATGTTCGCGGCGTCGTCAGCGAATCCGCACGCCTGAACGGCGATCGCGTTGCGCTGGTCGAGACTTCAGGAAGCTGGACATATAGCGAGCTCGATTCGGTGATCACGGAAGCACAAGCCTGGCTTGCCGGATTGGGCGTGCGCGCGGGCGATCGAGTGATGATTGTCTCGGAAAATTGCCGCGCTTTTGTCGCGGTGTTGCTGGCCGTGGCGGGAATCGATGCTTGGGCCGTTCCGGTGAACGCGAAGCTTTCACCGCAAGAGATCGATGCCATTCGCGATCACTGCGGAGCGCGCAGATTGATTTACACGATTTCCGTTTCCCGTGCCGCGCGCGACCATGCGAAGCGTCACGATGCGGCCATCGTTGAGGCTGGAAAGCTTGGGTCGATCGCAGTCGGCCCGTTGAATGAAAACGTTATGCCCGAGCCGCTCGATTCGAATGCGAACGAGCGCGTAGCGGCGATGATCTACACCTCCGGCACGACAGGATTACCGAAGGGTGTGATGCTGACGCATCGCAATCTTTTGTACCTCGCCGGCGTGTCGGCGGCGATTCGCGGGCTTACGCCCGACGATCGATTATATGGGGTGCTGCCGATGACGCACGCCGTCGGTTTGTCGGTGGTGCTCCTCGGCGCTCTGCTGAGTGGCGCGCGTTTGTATCTCACGACGCGGTTTGATCCGGTCGCCGCACTGAACTCGATGGAGAGAGATGCGTTGACGATTGTGCTGGGCGTACCGTCGATGTTTTCGGTGCTGCTCGACTACACCAAGATGAAGGGAATGACTTCGCTGCGATATCCCGCGCTGCGCGTGATTTCTTCGTCAGGCGCGCCGCTCACCGCTACGGTGAAAGCCGACACCGAAAAACTCTTGGGCCTCACTCTGCACAACGGCTACGGTGTTACCGAGTGTTCTCCGACAATCGCGCAAGCGCGCATGGATGAACCGCGTACCGACTTGTCAGTCGGAAAGATCTTGCCGGGGATGGAGGTAGCACTCATCGGCTCCGACGGAAACCCTGTCGCCCCGGGCGAGATCGGCGAGCTACGCGTCAAGGGACCGAATGTGATGAAGGGGTATTATCACGCGCCGGAGGATACGGCCGCAGTGTTGAGTGCGGATGGCTGGTTTAACACGAAGGATTTGGCGCGATTGGAAGGCGGTCACCTGTTCATTGTTGGCAGGGCGAAAGAGCTGATAGTGCGATTTGGGTTCAATGTGTACCCGGCCGAGGTTGAGGCGGTGATGTCGGCACTGCCGGGAGTGGCTCGCGTTGCGGTCATTGGCCGCGCAATCGAAGCGACTCAGGGCGGCGAAGATGTCATTGCTTTTGTCGAGGTTACGAAGGGCTCGGCGATTCGCGTCGAGGACCTGAATGAACACGCCAGCAAGAATTTGTCGCCCTACAAAAGGCCGACTCGGTTTGTGATGCTGGAGTCAATGCCGGTTACACCTACCGGGAAGCCGATGAAAGGCGAACTGGCCAAGATGCTGTGAGTTGGTATACCCGTGTTCTGTTGAAGAGCGGGCAAGTTGCTAGTTTGGCATTAGTTGTGGTTGTGTCCGCTACCGGGACTGTGTAAATTACTGAAAAATTAGCGGGTTAGGGCGCCAGATTTTGAGCGAGGGGCTACGATATTCCTCGATGTGATGGCTGAATCATCGACGAACGCGCGCTGACCGTTCGAGCCGCTGAATGCGGCTC
>JAFAZL010000287.1 GCA_019239815.1 Acidobacteriota bacterium | reverse complement strand
AGGGAACCTGATTCCCATCGGAATGATTTCGCCACAAGCGGCAGCGATACTTGCCGCGTTTCCCGCTCCCCAAACCACGGCCCTCACGAACAACTTCGTCGGGTCTGGCTCGGGCAACTTCAATCAAAATGCCTTCGACACCCGGATCGACTACAACGCACCGCACGGGTTCCAAGTCTTTGGCCGGTTCAGCTTGGATTACTTCAACCTCAGCGGTAAGGGCAGTCTTGGGACTCTCGGGGGGGTTGGCTTCGGCCCCGGCGGCCTCAACGGTCAATCCAATGTGCACAACTACAGCTTGGCTACTGGATTCGACAAAGCCATCGGCACCACTTTACTGACCGACTTCCGTTTCGGTTGGTTCAAGTACAATCCGCAGACGGCATATATCGATGCGAGCAGCAATCCTATGACCGGATTCGGTATTCCCGGAATGAACCTTGGCACGACGGAAACCGGCGGGTTGTCGTCATTCTTCCCTGCCATTAACGGCAACAACAGCGGTACCTCACAGCAGGAAGGGCTGCCAAACTTTGGCGACGGTCTCAACGTTGGCCGCTGCAACTGTCCGCTGACCGAAAGCGAACAGCAATTCCAGTTCGTCAACAACTGGACCAAGATCAAAGGCAATCACCAGTTCAAGTTCGGCGCCGACATTCGGTACGCGATGAACCTCCGCGTACCGTCAGACGCAAACCGCACCGGCGAACTCAACTTCGATCAGAACGGTACCTCGCTTGCCGGCAATGGCGGTTTGGTGCTGGGTACCTTCCTTCTCGGCGACGTGAACGAACTGCAGCGTTTCGTCAGCACCAGCCTCAACGCCGCAGAGCGCCAGAAGCGCTGGTTCTTCTACGGTCAAGACACGTGGCGCGTCAATACGAAGCTGACCTTCAACTACGGTCTACGCTGGGAAATTTACGATCCCGAATACGTCAACGCCAAAGGCAATGGCGGCTTTGCGAACCTTACCCAAGGTTTGATTCGCGTCGCCGGCTACGGGCCGATCGGGCTCAACGGCAACATCGACAACACGCTGAAGGCCTTTGCGCCCCGCATCGGTATCGCTTACCAGCTCAACCCCAAGACCGTTGTTCGCCTAGGCTACGGCCGTAGCTTCGACATCGGCGTGTTCGGCTCCAATTTTGGTCACGTCGTTACGCAGAACCTGCCGGTTCTTGCAAACCAGCAGATCCAGGATTCCAACCTGAATCCTGCTGCGACCAATAACTTGAGCCCAGTTTTCACTCTTGCCCAAGGCGCGCCTGCCTTCAATTTCGCTCCCGTCCTCTCCGGCATTTCGGCTGCTGGTACGTTGCCACTGCTTGGACCCGACGGCACGTCGAGCTCAAGAATCCGCCCCACGATACAGCGCCTGCCGACCCTCGACGCATGGAACGCTACCGTCCAGCGTCAGGTCACTTCGAACATGTCTGTCGAAATCGCATACATCGGCAACAAGGGCACGCACACGTTCAACACCGACGGCCCGTCGTATAACCCGAACCCACCCGCGGTCGGCGGCGGCACGAACGTTATCACTTGCCCGACGCCAACCACTTGCGCCCCCAGTGGCTTCGTTCCTACGGTTCCACAGGCTGATCGGCGCCGATTCTTCGCAGGAGGAGTGCCGGCCTTCACCTATCCTGGGTACACCACACCTACCGGCGCTCCGCTTGTTTGCTGTGCGGTGGATTTGAGCTACTTCGGCAACGACGCCAGCAGCAACTACAATGCGTTGCAGGTCAAAGTGGAGCGTCGCTTCAGCCATGGCCTCCAGTTCTTGGCGCACTACACGTACGCGCACTCCAACGCCTATAACTCCAACTACTACGCCGTCGATCCTAAACTGGCTTACGGTCCGGATCAGTACAACCGCCGCAATGTATTCGTGATCAGCACGGTGTATGAACTCCCGATCGGCCGAGGCAAGCAGTTCCTGGGTGGCGTCAGTCGCTGGGAGGACTTCCTCGTCGGCGGATGGCAGATCACCAATACGCTCAACTACAGCAGCGGCTTGCCCTGGACCGCGAGCATCGGCGAGTGCGGGTTGATCGAAGATACCGGTCCATGCCGTCCGGACCTCGTGAAGGGACAGTCGTTCTCTGTCGGTCCTAAGAAGATCAACGGACAGTGGTACGAGTTCACGCCAGTTGCTCCGTTGAGTTACGCCGTTGGGCCCGCGGATGCCGGCGTCGATTCCTGCACCTTGGCCCGGCCCACTTCCGGGCGGTTTGCACTGCCTGCGTGCGGCGCCATCGGCAACTCCGGCTTCGACACCTTCTTCGGTCCGCGAGGGTTCTTCTCTGATATGTCGATGTCGAAGAGCTTCGCGATCACCGAGCGCATCAAAGCGCAGTTCCGCTTCGATGCCTTCAACGTGTTCAACCATCCTGTGTTGGGATTCAACTCCAACCAGGGCAACACTTGTATCGACTGCGGCGGCAATGCCGGTCAGATTACCGACATCGAAGCCGACAGCTCGCCAGGTTCGCCGACCGGCATGCGTCAGTTGCAGTTCGGTCTGCGTGTGACTTTCTAACTGAAGAAAGCAACCACACCCCAAACAAGACGGGGAGCCCTCGCGGGCTCCCCGTTTTTTATGCTCTAATCTTTGTTTGAATTATTTTGAGATTCGCAATGTCGAAGTTCGATTTCCAATCAAAGTTCCATTTTCGCTGCGCAGTTTGGCTTCTTTTCGTTAGTCTCGGCTCGCCGCACGCCTTCGCTCAGACGGCGTCCAAGCCCACCGCCCCAACGGAGAAATCGGGCAATTCCTCTACAACGGATGCGACGTCACCTTCAGCGGAGGACGCTCAGCCCTCGTCGCCCGAATTCGATGCGCCTCGCAAGCTTTTGCGAGAGGGAAAATTCGACGACGCCATCGCCACTCTCGAGGATCTTCAAACAAAGAATCCCGCGATGCACGGGATATCGCATGAGCTCGGCGTCGCGTATTACAAAAAGGGCGATTACCTCAAAGCGATCGCCGCGTTGCAGAAAGCACAAACCGAAAATTCAAAAGACGCCGAAGCCACACAACTTCTCGGTCTCTCCGCCTATCTCGCCGGCCGCCCCAACGAAGCGATTCCTGCGCTGGAAAAAGTGCAGACATGGTTTCCCAACGCCAACGTCGATGCCGCCTATATACTTGGGGTCTGCTACATCCAGACGAGAGACTATCCAAAGGCTCGTATAGCATTTGCGAAGATGTTCAATGTCCTGCCCGATTCTGCCGCGGCGTATCTCTTCACCGCGCGCATGTTGCTCCGCCAGGATTTCGGTCCCATCGCCGAAGATTACGCACAGAAAGCCGCATCCATCGACCCGAAGATGCCGCTCGCTCACAATTTGCTCGGCGAAATCTATCTGTTCCATTCCCAGATTCCGGAAGCCATCGCCGAATTTCAAAAAGAACTCGCGCTCAATCCGGGTTACGCGCCCGCGTACTACAAACTTGCCGATGCCTATTCTCGCATTCAGAAATTTGACGAGGCGGAAAGGCTCCTCCAGCGCTCCATTTGGCTCGACGCAACTTCCACTGGTCCGTATATATTGATGGGCAAGGTTTTGCAGAAAAAGGGAGAGTCCGAATTAGCTGTCCGATCTTTACAGCGCGCCGTCGCCATGGATCCCAACAACCCGATGACGCACCACTTGCTCGGTCAGGCCTACCGCGAAATGGGCCGCGAGGAAGATGCCGCGCGCGAACTCAGTGCCGCTGGCCAACTGGAAGAACGGCAAAACGCCAAGCCATGAACTTTTCACTACTTTTAAATTGCGTTTGTCATCCTGAGCGAAGCGAAGGATCTCAGCGTGAGCCGTCGGCACGATGCATCCATTGTGGGTCAGCAATTCGCAAGACACCCATAACAATGAGCCCAACCCGCCATGCCCAATAAGTCCTACAACATCGTCGGCCTCGGCGAACTCCTCTGGGATGTTCTGCCGAAAGGCAAGGAACTCGGCGGCGCTCCCGCCAATTTTGCGTACATGACAAGCCTGCTTGGTGATCACGGCATCGTTGCCAGCCGTGTCGGAGGCGATGCGCTCGGCCGCACCGCGGGACGCCGCCTCGAGCGCATTGGTCTTCGCAGCAAATTCCTGCAGGTCGATACGCAGCACCCAACAAGCACGGCAAAAGTCGAAGTCGATCCCTTGGGGCAGGCGACGTTTGAGTTCACGCCGGATAGCGCTTGGGATTTCTTCGAATGGACTCCGGAATGGCAGAAGCTCGCTTCGACCGCCGACGCCGTCTGCTTTGGCACTCTCGCTCAGCGCTCTCCGCAATCCCGCGCTACGATTCGTTCATTTCTTCAGGAAGTCGGCCGAGGGACGACTCGCATCTTCGACGTGAACCTGCGCGCGCCCTTTTATTCCGCTGAAATGCTCGACGACTCGCTGAAGCTCGCGGATATCGTGAAACTCAATGAGGCCGAGTTGCAGATCGTGGTGAAACTCCTCGGCTCTGAATTCTACGGTGAAGAACGCTCTGCGCGCTGGCTGCGCGACAAATACGGTCTGCGACTCGTGTGCATCACGCGCGGAGACAAAGGCAGCCTGCTCGTCAGTTCTACCGAAGTTCACCAGCACAACGGCGTTCGTGTCGTCGTCGCCGACACCGTCGGCTCTGGCGACGCCTTCACTGCCGCTTTGATCTACCACTACTTGCGCCGCGCCTCGCTGGCCACCATGAACGAAGCCGCCAATCGCATGGGCGCCTGGGTAGCCAGTCAAACCGGAGCCACACCTCCGCGCGATGACTACTACCTGCAACAAATCCGCAGCGCCATCAGCGGCGAAGAATAACAACAAATTTTGGCGACGACCTAGATAGTGTTGTCATCCTGAGACGTCCGCAGGACGCCGAAGGATCTCAGCCGTTCGACTCCACCCAGACTCAGCCCGTACTTCCGCGATCTGTGCATTCAGACCTTTCTTCGCTTTCATTCCTTCGCCAGTTTCTCCACCACGCTCTCTGGCAATTCGTGCGACAAAACCAAAAACGCTGCGTTCGTCCAGCCAAAACCTACGATATTTACCTTGTAGCCGGCGGTAACAGCTGTTTCTGACGAGCGCGTGACCGCGTTGTATTTTTCGCGGATCGTTCCATCCCGGCGGAAATTTTCGAGAACGTTTGACAAAAATTCCAACGAAACGCGATCCGCGACGTCCGTGAATCCATAGCGTCGTATTCCATCGTCAGCCATCAACTGGTTCGGCGCCCATGCGTAAGGCGCATCCCATTGCCCGCCCGTTTCGTAAGGACTCATCATCAAGCCGCCCGGCCGCTCAAAAATCCCTATGTTCTTGACGACCGCCGCTGCCTGCTCCTTCGTCGCCAATCCCGTCCATAGCGGCAAAAACGTCGTGACGTACTCATACGTCGATTGCTTCTGCGTCGTGAAGTCGTAGTCGAAAAACATTCCATGCTGCGCATTCCACAAGTATTTCTGAATCGCATCTTTTCGCTTCTTCGCGCGCTCGTGCCACTCCGCCGACTCTTTGTTCTTTCCCAGCATGTCGGCCATTCGCGCCAAATCTTCTTCTGATTTGTAGAGCAGGCTATTCAAACACACCGGCGCGTAGTGATGCGTCGCCACGCCGTATGGCCCAAACCGGAAGGAGATGTCGTAGCCTGATTCGCGCATCGAGCGATCTCCTTTGTAGTAGTCGGCGCTGAGTGAAGCTCCCCCCGCATGCGCGCAATCCGATTTGCCCATCGTGGACACTGTGCTCTCGCACACCTGCAATGCAAAAAGCGGCCCGACGTAGTCGTGTGCATCCCCAGAAGATTTTTGCGGAACCAGGTATTCCCGGCCAAGTTCAGGATGCGCCAAAAAATACGCCGCAACCTGCGCTAGATGACCGGTCTCATCTTTCAAACTCTCAGGCGCGGGGCCGGTGCCGAAATCGAAATATCGAGACAGTCCCGTCGATCCGGCGAGGTGCGGCTCCCGCGTCCACAAGTTGTGATCGCGCACCGCGTAACCGTACGCCGTCTCGAGCCACGCACGATCTGCCTTTCCCGCCTCTTTTTTTGCGTCATACACATCCAGAATCATCGACGTCAAAAACGGTGGCTGCGATCGCGTCAGGTAATAAGTCCGGTTCGCATTCAAAATCGCGCCATAGTGCTC
>JAFAZL010000965.1 GCA_019239815.1 Acidobacteriota bacterium | reverse complement strand
AGAGCGCCGAGCCCGACGGGCTCGATGCTTTCCACATAAATTTGATAGTCGCCGCGGGCTTCGTAGACGCTGATAGAGCCGCGCACGGTGACGTGCAGTCCGTTTTCAGGACGGAATTTCATAGCGCGGACTTGCGTCTTGAAGCAGACCGCGCGGAGTTGCGACACCTTATCTTTCAGAACGAAATAAATGTGGCCGGATTGTGCTTCGTGACAGTTGGAGATTTCGCCTTCGACGAGGATGTCGGTGAAGTTGCGCGCGAAAAGATCGCGAATACGAGCGGTGAGTTCGGTGACCGAATAGACGCGGCGCTCGGGCATCAGGTTGAACTGGAGCTGGCTCACAGCGCGCGCTCCATGAATCGTGTTTCGTGTTCCGTAATCCGTGTTTCGTGATCCGCGAAAAGGAAATGCATACGCAACGTTGAGGCACGTTGGAGGTCGTTCGCAGCACATTGACGGAAAATCTTGGAGGTTTGGGACCTTCCCCCCGCGGGGTTTTGCGTAAGGATGTGAATCCAGGGGAGTTGCGCGTGCGCGACGTGCAAGGATGTGATTCCAGGGAAGTTATCGGAATTGATTTGGCCCGTGAGTCGGTGCGTCGAGCTTACCGGAGTTTCATTTTGGGAAAGTAGTCGCGCGGATTGTCGGCCGGTGTTGGATCGATGATGAGTTTTCGTTTTGTCGCTCTCTATCATTGGTGGCACGTTGCCATGTTTGGCATGGGTGGTCAAGAAGCAACACCAAAATGAACGCCATCTAGAGGAGAACAATGGAGTTGAAGGATAGGGAGGATTCGAACGATGGGCGCACTTTCGAGAAATTGGCCGTTGTTCATACACAAACGGCTGGACGCGCATCGAAAAAACCGCACGGAGCAACCGACGAAAATCTTTTTAGCAGATGAGATTCGAGCCAGCGATCTCACGACTCGGACGGAGTTTCCACCGAAGCGAGAATTTCATCGAGAGTTTGAGCCAAGACATCGATGGTCGATGGCTTGAGAAGTACGCGGCGGATGCCGATTGAAGCGGCTTGTTGTTCGTCTTCAGGGCGAACGTAGCCGGATGCAAGAACGATGGGAATGCCGGGACGGATGGAGAGGATCTGGCGAGCTACTTCGAAGCCGTTGATTTTCGGCATGGAGAGATCGGTGACGACAGCGGCAAAGCGACTGGGGTCGGCGCGAAATTCAGCGATGGCGGAAATGGCATCGACGTGGCCCGTGACGCGATAGCCAAGCCTTTCGAGGAAGCGGGTACCCAACATGACTAAAGCTTCCTCGTCGTCGATGAACAGCAAATTTTCGTGATGGGTAGCTTTGTGGTCCGGCTGGGCAGGAAGTGGAGCTACATCCGAGCCAGAGGGCTCCGAAGCGGGGAAATAGAGGAGGAACGAGGTGCCCTTACCAGGCTGGCTATAAACGGAGATCGCACCATCGCAGCCACTCACGATGCCATGAACGACTGAAAGACCGAGCCCCGTGCCCTGGCCGACGGGCTTGGTTGTGAAAAAGGGATCGAAAATTCGATCGAGCGTGGCGCGATCCATTCCACAGCCATCATCACTGAGGGTGAGACAGACGTAACGGCCTTCGTGTAAGCCGGGAGTTCCCTGGCAATCGTCGGCGTTCAGGGAGCGTGCGGTCAATCGGACGGTGATGAGGCCGGGGCGGTCTCCAATGGCATGAGAAGCATTGGTGGCCAAGTTGACGATGATCTGATGGAGTTGACTTGGATCGATGGCTACCGGTGGCAGTCTCCCGGAGCTCTTGAACTCAATCTGAATGGAAGCCGGCAGGGTGGCGCGAACCAAGCTCAGCGCTTCCTCGACAACGGGCTGGATGGACGTGGGATCGCACTTGGACTCTTGAGGGCGGCTGAAGGCAAGAATGCGGCGGACAAGGTCGGTGGCACGGGCGCCTGCTTTCGAGATCTCGGTCAAATATGGACGGACGGGGTGGTGGAGAGGCAAATCTTCTAGGGCGATTCTGGCGTTGCCGTTGATTGCCGAGAGGATGTTATTGAAATCGTGAGCGACACCACCGGCAAGAGTGCCCAGAGATTCCAATTTACGAGAACGCATCTGAGAAGTTTGAACGCGCTTGAGTTCAGTGAGATCGGTATTGATTTCAAGAATACGCGCGGGCTTGCCGCTGGCATCGTAGTGGAGAACCCACTGGCTGGCGACAAAGACGGTGCGACCATCCCGAGTGCGGTGACGAAGTTCGCCCTCCCACGCTCCATCGCGGTGGAAGGCTTGCGCAATGTGCGCGAGAGAAACAGGAAACTCTGTCTGAAGCAATTCGTGAGAATTCCGGCCCAGGGCCTCTTCGCGTGAGAAGCCATAGAGTTGTTGGGCACCCCGAGTCCAAAGGATGATGCGATTTTCCAGATCACGAACGATGACGGGAGCCAGATCGAGCAGAGCAGCCTGCTGACGGAACTCTTCATCGGCAAGCCTGCGATCGGTAACGTCGCGGAGGATTACGGTGTAGAGTTTTTCGCCATCGACCTCGGTTTGAGAGATAGAGGCCTCGACGGGAAATTCCGCGCCGTTCGAACGAACTCCGAAGACGGAGTTCAAGCGACCCATCCTGCGACGAGTCGTATTGGTCTGACCAAAGTTGCGGATGTGATCAAAGTGCTCGGCGCGAAAGCGATGAGGGATAAAGCGATCGAGTGAGGACCCGAGAGCAACCGAGGTCTTACATCCGAACATGCTTTCGGCAGCCGGATTGAACATGGTGATGCGCTGGTCAGCGTTCACGGTGATAACCGCATCCATGGCGGCGCCGATGATGGCAGCAAGGCGAGCCTCGTGTTGCGCGACGGAGTTTCGGATGCGACGGTTCTCGGTAATGTCGCGGGCGATTTTGGAAGCACCAACAATAGCGCCCGAGGGATCCCTCAGCGGCGAGATGGTGACTGAAACAAGAATGTGAGCGCCGTCTTTGCGGAGACGAGTGGATTCAAAGTGACGAATCGATTGGCCGGCGGCAATGCGGCGAAGGATGTCAACCTCTTCGGATAAACGGTCCGGGGGAATGAGGATGTGTATGGATTGGCCAAGAACTTCGGATGCGGAATAGCCGAAAATACGTTCAGCGCCCGGGTTCCAGCTCGTGATGGTGCCGTCGAGAGACTTACTGATGATGGCGTCGTCGGAAGATTCGATGATCGAAGCGAGGCGCGCATTTGTGCGAATCGAAACGTCGTTGGAGCGCGCCAAATCGCGGCTGGCAATCTCGAGCTGCTCGATGGACGCATTCAGAGAGCGGCTGGCCCAAAAGAGCATAAGCGCAAACAAAGTGATGTTGGCAGAAGTGAAGATCGCGAGGCCAAGGCCAGTGCCGTAGTATCCAGAACGCTGGAAAAAGAGCTGAACGCAAGCGATAACCGTCATCAGAACAACTGCGGAAGGCAGCAGACTCCGTGCCATCCGACCAGCGATTCCCTGAGCATTGAAGACGGCGGCGAGGCCACGATTTGGGCGAGCCGCGAATACTCCCGTACCAAGGACGAAGAAAAGACCCGCAGTGTGGAGACTCATGGAGTTTCCGTCAAAAGTTCGGTACTGATCCTCGAAATCAAAGAGGTACGCGAGAAGGTGCAGCATCGCGAGGTCAGCGGTGCAGAGAGAAAGAAGTTGTGCGAGACGCGCGCTTCGATCCGTTTCGAAATCGAGGCAGAGCAGTGCCAAACCTAGTAGGGCGAATGCGACGCCGGAAGCTAGGGCGAGGCGACCGGGAGCGGCGTTGCCGGTGGCTTGAAGGGTATCGGGGAACAGAACAGTCTCGAACTGGAAATCAACCCCCGCGCTGAATTCGACGATGCAGGAGACGCCGACAAAGAGTACGAGCAACGCCAAAAGTCGAGCGACCCGGGATTGAACGACGGTACCTGGCGATCGAAACATGAGAAGACAAAGCGAACCGCCAGAGAGAATGAAACAGACGGCGGTCAGGGGTTTCATGGTGACGAAGCGAGGCGAAAGATTCGTCAACCATGGGATATTCGCTCCCCAACCGATCAAGACGGCGACGGAAACGAAGATCGCGGTCGTACCCGCGGCGAAGGCAAACTTTTGTAAACGCAAATGAAGCGGAGTCATCGCTGAAGTCATGATGATGAGCGGCGCACTTGACAGGCGCCTACCAACCTTATCAATGGAGCCGTTCGCGAGAGGTGCAAGAGGCGTTTTTGGAAGGGTGCTACGACCCAGATGCTAACTGGATTTTCGGAGTGTCGCGAGCGCTAAAGGGGCGCCGGATACGAAAAGGTAATGCGGTTCCATCGGTCGACGGCGGGCCCGGAGATGACGGCGTATAGGGCGATGATGATGGGGTCGATCGTTGCCACGTCGGAGCGTTGGCAGCGGGGATTGGAAGAAGATGAGAAGGCGTTTCAGAGAAGCATTGTCGGGGCTAGGCTGGAGAGACAACTTCTCTAGCGATGGAAGCGAGAGATTAGCCAGAGGAT
>JAFAZL010000952.1 GCA_019239815.1 Acidobacteriota bacterium | reverse complement strand
AGTCATTGAAAAGGCGAAGTCACGCGAGCTTATGGAGTTAATAGCGTTTCGCGCGAAGACATTGCCTGCGCCATCCGGCGACGGCAGCGCCCTGGTAGAACAAGTGAACAATCTTCGCCAGGAACTGAACTGGTACTACCGTCAGACCGACCTAGCGGATTATCAGCCTGGACACGCGAAGACTTCCAGAAACGCCATCAAGGCTAGAGAGGCGCTGCTACTGGAAAATTTGAAAGAACTCAGCACCATCGATGATGTGTACGCGTTGGAAACGACCAACACGATTCCACTGCGAGAGATTCAGTCGCGACTCCGTCCCGACGAGTCGATCCTGGAGTATTTCCTGGCCCGTGGCGCGATCTACGCTTGTGTAATCACGAATACTGGCGTCGAGTTCGCGCGGCTCGCCAGCGTGGGCCGAATCCGTGAACTGCTCTTGATGCTGCACTCCCAGTTTTCCATGCTCCAATTCAAGAAAACGCATCGCAGTCGAAGCGAGGAGCCCTTCGAAGACGGAACTCTGCGAAGGCTCCACGACGAATTAATCCAACCGGTAAAAAATCAACTGGGTCGACGCTTGATCCTGGTGCCTGCCGGTCTTCTACACTACGTTCCCTTCCACGCCTTGTTCGATGGCGAAAATCATCTCTATGAGAAATATGTGGTTTCGTATGCCGGGAGTGCGAGCACGTATCACCTCGGCGAGATACGGCCGCTGCTTCAGGCCAGCGTAGATCGCATTCTTCTTGCCAACGCAAAGAGCGCCGGTGAAATCGCTGGCGGTCTCCCGCAAGCGCAAGTCGTTTCGAACGACGACATACTCAGAATTATAAAGAATAATGAGATCGGTCGATTCGTTCACTTCGCAACCCACGTGGAAAGTCGCCAGGACAACACGCTGTTTTCGACCATCGCTGCGGGAGCCGCCAAACTATCTCTGCTCGACATTTTTACCCTGCGTTTGCCTTGTTCAATCTTGAGTCTGACAGGTACCGGGCCAGGCTTGCATACCGGAGGCGACGGGCATGAAATCAGCGCACTCGGACGCGCCTTCGAAGTTGCCGGTGCGAGAAGTGTTTTGATGCCGGTGTGGAATACGGATCGAGAGGCTGAAGAAGCTTTTGTCGCGCAGTTCTATGCTGCACTGAGTATCCAGTCCGATAAAGCGGTCGCCTATCAAGAAGCGTTGCGGCTGACTCGAACGCGCTTTCATCATCCTTATTTTTGGGCTTCCTTTGTGCTCCGTGGCAACGTGGACCGAGAGAGCTCCGCACCGAATGCGAGCTACTTCGAAATCGAGGTCGAGCGATGAGCATCACATCGGCGTATTCCCTCGCTGGATCGAATACCGTGAACGACGTTCGGGAACTCGAATATCAATTGCGTCAGTTCCAAACCGCTACTATCTGTGCGCTGAATCAGATGCTCGATCTGAAAGACTTCAACACAGGCGTCCACTCCACACGACTGGCCGAGTGGGCGATGCGGGTCGGCAAGCACTTCCACATGTCGGCATCCGATCTACGGAATCTTGAAATTGGCGCGATCCTGCACGACATCGGCAAAGTAGGAGTGCCGGATGCAATTCTAAACAAACCTGGGAAGCTGGACTCTGAAGAGCGAAAATTGATCGAGAAGCACTCCGAATACGGGTGGGCAATCCTTCGAAGCTTGCCGGGATTCGAAAAGAGCAGTCTGCTCGTCCTTCACCATCATGAGCGAGTCGACGGCAAGGGCTATCCTGCTGGTCTCAGCATCGAAGACATTCCACTGGGCGCACGAATCGTCTCCGTGATAGATGCGTTCGATGCTATGGTTTCCGATCGAAGTTATCGCAAGGGCATGCCGACGGAGGAAGCCATTCGCCGTTTACGCGCCGACAGTGGTACACAGTTCGACCCGGCTGTCGTTCAACACTTCATCGCAGCGACGGACGATCTCGTCGGTCTGTAGACATTCACGTTGTTTGGAGTCTTGAAAAACGAACGGGCTTATTTCGGTGTTACATCTCACGCGTCAACAACAATCACACGGTGCCATCGTGGACACTCTCGAAAAATTAGCACGGGCTTTGGATGTGCCGATGTATCAACTGTTCCACAAGGGCCGCTTGCCTGAGAATGTTCGGAAAATCAAAGTCGATGACAGTGAAAATTTCGGTGAGGCAGGACAGGACCGCGAGTACTTCCTTGCGTTGCACAAGGCATTATTCTCTTCAGATAACGTCCCATTTTTCATTTTAAACGCGTCGATGACCTGCTGATCGGTCCACTTCAAATGTGCTATGAACAAGGCGTCAAAGTCTGCGAGGTATTGATCGTCTGTTTTCATACTGCTTGCTTGCTCCCAGGTTACTCCCCTTGCCGCCGATCACCCAGAGTGATCTCAGGCTGCCAGCGATGCATTAACACACTAGAGAGGGGACGGGACGAGTGCGGGGACAGGTCAAGTGGTTCAACAATTCAAAAGGCTTTGGATTCATCGGGAGGGAAAGCGGACCTGATGTTTTCGTTCATTACAGCACAATTACTGGCGAAGGATTCCGAACACTGCAAGAGGGTGACAAGATTGAATTCGAAATTGTTCAGGGACCAAAGGGACCACAGGCCGCAGACGTGAGAGCGAGCGAGGAGCCGCGCCGGGAATAGAACTCACGGATGAAAGTGGAACTCAAGCTCAACTTCCGTTTCTGTCTTGCCCGACGCGTACTTCCACCGCTTGACCGCATCGACCGCTGCATCCGTCAATAGGGGATGGCCACCGATAACATCCACACGCTTGACGCGACCGTCCGGCCCGATGGTCGCTTTGATTTTGACTATGCCCATTAAATTCATGCGTCGGGCAATTTCAGGGTAAACCGGCGTCGGCTTGGCCACTACCTCGCGTTGTTCTTGGGCACGGCAAGTGGTAACCATACAGCCGAGAAATAGAATAGCGATGAGAATTGAAGCTCGTCGGAAGTCGGGAATCACATTCAGGCACATGGCGTTATACCGACGATGATGGAAGTCGGTGTCGCCGTGAATGGAGCGAAAGTACTAAGAAGGACTGGTGTTGCTTAAAAGGCAAAATTGACTTGCGCTCTTCACGCAGACTCCACTGGTCTGGAAACGACAGAAACGATTGCCCAGTTCGCCCCTTGCTGTTCTTTGTGGTTGCCGGGCATTTCCTGGGGGCAGATCGCATGTGGCGCAGCGTTGTCAATTCAAGCAAGGCTACTCAATCTTAAACTCCACCCGCTGCGTCAGTGGGCGCGGGTGGCTCCACGTTTTCGCACGCAATCACAACAGCATTGGCTAGACGCCGCGGGGTTCACCCACGTATCAACCTCGCCCTTGAGGGAGAGCCTCGCCGAAGGAAGTATGGATTCGGCGTGCCGGTACAAACGTTCTACGGCAACCCGCGCGACACGGGTGTTGTCGTTCTTCTTGGTGAGCACCAGGGAGAAACGCGCGTCCAATCCTTGAGTCTGCAACTTCAGTTCGGGGATCGTAGTCGGCATGGTGCGCCGGTATTCTTCGCGTTTGCGCATCTTAGACAGAATGGAAGGATAGATTTTGTCTCTACGGAGAGCAACGTGAAATCCCATCAAACCTCAGGTCAACTGCAGTATTAACCGTATGTTCGGCCATTCGACGTTCGTGCCACTGTCGCGACCGGCTACGGCCCAGACGTTCAGAAGGAGAAAATATGACCAAAGAAGCTGCCGAACACCACAACAAAGCAGCACAGCACCACGAAGACGCAGCACGACATCACCGTGAGGCTGGTAAGCACCACGAAGCCGGGAATCATGAAACTGCAGCGCATCATGCCCACACGGCTCACGGTCACACACAGCACGCAACCCATCATGCTGGCGAAGCCGCCAAACTCCACACCGAACACCACGGTAAGAAATCGTCGGCTGCGAAGAAGTAACCGAGGGCGGTACTCAGCCCGCCGCCTCATCCAGACAATTTCTCCCGGTTCGTTCCCGCCTGGCGCCAGCAGGAAGAATTCAGGCGTGATGGGCTCGTACGCGTGGTGTCTGATCCCTTTCGAACCGCCGCGACGCTTAACTGGCTGTGCGAGCCGTGTTGCGCCGCGTAAGCCTGTGTGAACTCGGCCCCGATGTAGAGGATCAACGCGGAGTAGTAAATCCAGGATATGAGTACGACGATTGACCCGGCAGCGCCATAACTTGACGCGGGTAGACTTTTTCCTATGTACAGTCCGATCAAAAATTTTCCGCCGCTGAACATCACTGCGGTAACGAGCGCTCCAATCCAAACATCTTTCCATTCAATCCTAGCCTCCGGTAAGATTTTGAAGATCATGGCGAACAGCGCGGAGAGCACTAGCGTCGTGAATACCAGTTCGATGGCGTGAAGTAAAAGCGGAGGTACCGGCATCATGCCGCCAGCGAACTTCGCGACACCTGCGAGCATGGCGCTAACGAGCAAGGACGCGAGCATCAGGAAGCCGATCACCAGCACCAGCCCGAAGCTTAACAACCTCGCGCGGATAGTCGACCAGATGCCCGACAGTTTCGCTGGCGGCGTCTTCCAGATGTTGTTCAAGGCGGTGTAAATTTCGCCGAACGCACCAGTCGCGCCGATCACCACTATCACAATGCCGATCACTCCACTGAGAATGCCTTTGCCAGGTTTGTGCGCTGACGCCATCATCGTCTGAACCGCTTGCGCCGCTTGGTCCCCGATCAAGCCCCCGATTTGAGAGACGATCCCGCCTTGCGCAGCTTTCTCCCCAAATACAAGTCCAGCGACGGCAACCGAAATAAGCATTAGTGGCGCGAGAGAGAAGAGCGTGTAGTACGCCAGCGCCGCACCCATCCTGAGGATGTTGTCGTCAGCGCACGCAAATGCGACGTTGCGTAGGAGTTGGGCCGTCAGTCTGACGCGTGGTGGGCGTGCTTCGCTCGTAGCCATTTCGCGCGAGCGTACGCACCCAGAGCGCAAAAGCAATCAGGAAGCGACCCGGCATCGACACGGGAAAGAACCTTAGGCGAACCGGTCGTAGGTGCTTTTGGCGGGAAGATACTTCTGTTCCATCGCTGTGTAACAGCGACGGAATTATCGACGGTTCCGTGCGGTGGCTCAAAGTAGGCAACCGATCCATTTTCCACTCATTTTCCATTTAGAATCACCGAAAACGCTAAAATGCCGCCATTCCAGCGTTTTTGAAGTTAGATCGTTAGCTTCCCAAGCTTCGGACGTGGGTTCGATTCCCATCGCCCGC
>JAFAZL010000910.1 GCA_019239815.1 Acidobacteriota bacterium | reverse complement strand
GGGAAATTCCAGTTGGCGAGAGCGATTGATGAAAGTGATTTGCAAGTGGCTGATTTCTCGACAAGTTTGACCGTTGTTGTGTATGGCTAAAACTGAAATGGGAGTAAACTCTCGCGGGTTACCCGGGGAGTCGCTTTGGAACTTCCGAGCCACAGCATCTCAACGGAAAAATTAGAGGCGGCATGGCGGCGCGAAATGCAGCGATTGGCGAGCGCCGGAACGGTGAAGCGTCTTTGGGCAAAGGACGAGACGCTGTGGCCGCATGCGAAGACGCAAAAGAAGCTCATCACAAATAATTTGAGTTTTCTCGATCTGCCAGATCACATTGGCCCCTACATGATGCGAGCGGCGGCGCTGGCAACGACTGTCGAGCGAGAGGGATTTCGGGATCTCGTCTTTATCGCCATGGGGGATTCGAATCTGGCGGCGGAGACAGTAGCGCGCGCAGGTTCGCCGGAGCGGCCGCAGCGATTTTTTCTTCTGGATAGCACCGATCCCGCCGCGATTCGCAAAGTAACCGACCAACTTGATTTCGATCGGACGCTCTTTGTCTTTGCTAGCAAGTCGGGGAAGAGGATCGAGACGCACGCAATGCTGTTGTATTTCTTGCATCGGTTGCGAGCGCAGAAAAAAACGGAGCCTGGGCGCTCCATTGTGGCAGTGACAGAGGAGGGTTCCTACCTTTCGGAATTGGCAAAAAACTACAGTTTTCTCGATGTCTTTATCGATCCTCCGGGAATTAAGGGGCGATATTCATCGCTGATTCATTTCGGGTTGTTATTGTCCGGCGTCTGGCGGATTGATCCACAAGAACTAACGAAGCAGGCGAAACTGATGAGGGAACGGTGCAGTCGCGCGCCGGATGATGGAAATCCTGCGGCGGAGTTGGCGACGTTCCTGGCGGCAGCGGAGGCAAGCGGGAGTGATAAGTTGTTGTTGCTGGGTTCGAGCAGCCTGCGAGCATCGACATACCGCGTCGCGCAGTTAGTGGGAACAAGCACAAGCAAAGGCGGACAGGGATTGATTCCGGTATGTGCGGATTGCCGGACGTGGGCGAAAGAGCGTTGCGCGGATGCGTGGCAGCCGTGTTGAAATTGCGTGGCGCCGAAGACGCCAATTTAACGAGGACTGAAGCTGTGTTGAAGCAGCATAAAGTGCCGACGATCAGCGTCGAGATGAATGGAATGGAAGACCTAGGTGCGGAGATGTTTCAGTGGGAGATCGCAACGGCACTCGCCTGCTCGTTGCTCGAAATCAATCCGTTCGACGAGCCCGACGTGCAAGAAGGCCGTGAGCGCGTCTCGGTGCTGCTTGATGAGTATGTTGCGAAGAAAGTATGGCCGCAGCGGACGGTTCGAGTGCGCGAAAAGGGAATCGAGTTGCATGCCGAAGGCGAGATGCGGCAGCACATTTCGACGTTGAGCCTCGGCGAAGCGCTGCGAACATTTTTGGAAGCGATGCCGACGGGCGGTTACCTGGCGATTATCACCTTCGCGAGCGACACCGTCGAGACGGAAGCTGCGTTGGCTCGGATACGTGGGCATCTGGCATCAAGCCGGGGAATCTCAGTATTGTTGAGTTCGGGTCCGCGCTATCTTAGATATTTCGAACAGGTCTACAAGGGCGGACCTGACAAAGGCCTCTTCCTGATGCTGACGAGCGAGCCGCCGGCGGACGTAGCGATACCCGGAGCCGGATACACGTTTGGGCAGTTGCAAATGGCGCTGGCGCTGGCCGATTTCGAATCCTTTGAAATGCGTCGCAAATTGGCAATGCGCCTGCATCTCACGCAAGGCTTGGAGCAAGGGCTGGCCGAAATCGAACAGACCATCCAGAAGCTCTAGATTCACCCGTACTGTCAGGCTGGGCCGGCAAGTATGTCCCCGGGAATAAAACGCAATGTTGTAGTGTCCTCGAAATAAAGGAGTCGCGGACTTGTCGAAAATTACGGGATTGTTCTGGGATATCGGCGGAGTGATTTTGACGAACGGGTGGGACCGGCACTTGCGCCGGGATGCCGCCGAGAAATTCCACTTGGATTGGGAGGAGTTTCAGGATCGGCACGATTTTTCCTTCCCGGCGTTCGACTCGGGGCATATCACGCTGAACGAATACCTGGACCGGACGCTGTTTTACCGTCCGAGACCATTCAGCCGTGAGGAATTTGTGGAGTTCATGTTCGCGCAGTCGAAAGAGTATCCAGAAGTGCGCGCAGTGCTGGATCAGGTGACGAAATCCGGGAAATACCTGATCAGCTCGATCAACAACGAGCCGCTGGAACTGAATCAATATCGGATTGAGACGTTCGATTTGCGGCGGAATTTCACGGCGTTTTTCAGCTCGTGCTATGTCCGGGCCCGGAAGCCTGACGAAACAATCTTCCGGATGGCGCTGGAAGTTACGCAACGTACGCCCGGCCAGTGCATCTTTATCGATGACCGGTCGTTGAACTTGGAAAGCCCGAAACGGCTTGGAATGAATGTGATCCACCACCAGAACGCCGAGCAGTTGCGCGCTGAGCTGCAAAAATTTGACGTTGAGGTATAGTGTCGCCATGCCGACCAAGACTGAAAATCCCACCGAATCCGAGCGCCACGAGAAGCCGCATGAGAGCGGTCGGCAAAGCAGTTATTACGCGAATGCTGAGCCGTGCACGGTGGTGTTGTTTGGAGCGTCTGGCGACTTGGCGAAGCGGAAAGTAATTCCGGCGATGTTCGACCTAGCGAGTCACGATGCGCTCGGGTCCGCGTACGCGATCGTCGGATTCGCGCGTACACCGATGAACGACGAGAGTTTTCGCACCTCGATCGGTGAAGCGGCGAAGACGATGTCGGAAGGCGGTCCGATCGACCCCAAGAAGTGGGAAGAGTTCGCATCGAATTTGCACTACCACGCTGGCGAGTACGGCAAGGCTGAGGATTTCAAGAAGTTGGCCGAGCACCTCAAGGAATTGGAATCCCAGAAGAAGCTGTGTGGGAACCGGCTGTTTTATCTCTCGACGCCGCCTGAGGTTTATAAGGACATTGTTGAGCAATTGGGTGCCGCAGGCCTGGCGAAGCCGAATTCACCGAATTCATGGGTGCGGATCATTATTGAGAAGCCATTCGGGCGGGATCTGACGTCGGCGAAGGAATTGAACAAGATTGTCCTGAGCGTTTTTGAGGAATCGCAGGTCTATCGCATCGACCACTACCTCGGCAAAGACACCGTACAGAATCTGTTGGTGCTGCGGTTCAGCAACGGAATTTTCGAACCGCTTTGGAACCGTAACTACGTCGATCATATACAGATTACGGCGGCGGAAACACTCGGGGTCGAGCGCCGCGGCGGATTTTATGAGACGGCGGGGGCGCTGCGCGACATGATTCAGAGCCACGTTTTGCAGCTGACTTCGCTCGTCGCCGTCGAGCCACCGGCGTCGTTTGATGCGACGGCGGTGCGGAACGAAAAGCTGAAAGTCCTACAGTCGATTCGCCCATTCGACCTGGGCATGGTTGCGCAGTCAGTCGTGCGTGCGCAATACGCGGTCGGTGATGTGGATGGCAAGAAAGTACCGGGGTATCGCTCAGAGCATGGCGTCGATCCAAAATCGCGCACCGAAACCTTTGTAGCTGCGAAAGTTTTGATCGATAACTGGCGATGGGCGGGGGTTCCGTTTTACCTCCGAACTGGCAAGAGGCTCGCACGCCGTACCACCGAAATCGTGATTCAGTTCAAGAAAGCACCACACATTGTGTTTCGCGAGCGCGAAGTGGATGCCAACCGCTTGGTGCTCAATATTCAGCCGGACGAAGGAATTTCGGTTTCGTTTGGCGCGAAGCGGCCCGGACCGGAGATGAGCATCGGGAACGTCACGATGAATTTCAGTTATCGCGAAGGATTCGGAGATGGAGCGCGAAGCGCCTATGCCACGCTGCTGAACGACTGCGTGCGTGGCGACGCGACGTTGTTCGATCGCGGAGACAGCGTCGAAGCGGCCTGGTCGCTAGTCGATCCGATTCTTGACGTTTGGAGCGCGGCAAAGACCGCGACCGTCCCACAATACCCTGCGGGAAGCTGGGGGCCGCGCGAATCGGATGCTCTTCTGGAACGCGAAGGCCGGCAGTGGTTCAACGCGTAGCCAGACCACTCGCGCATAAGTACAATATCTGCCACGATTCACTTCATAGACTGGGGGCCAGGTGATCCTTGCCGGAGACGTAGGGGGCACGAAGTGCAACCTTGCGCTGTTTTCGGAAAAAGACGGGAAGTTGACGACCGTATTCAAGCAACGGTTCGCGAGCAAGGAATTCGCTCATTTTGATTTGATCGTGAAGGAGTTTTCACGCCAGGCGGCTCCATACATCGCGACAGACTATGTCGAAGCCGCAGGTTTCGGAGTTGCGGGTCCGGTGATCGACAATCATGTGAGAGCGACAAATTTGCCGTGGACGGTGGACGCGTCAATTCTCGAGCGAGAATTGGATGTCGAGAAGATTGTGCTGATGAATGATCTTGGCGCGACGGGGCACAGCATCGAGCACCTTGCACCGGAAGAGTTCAGCGTTCTGAATCACGGAAAGCCAGAGCCGGGCGGCACGATGGCCTTGCTTGCAGCCGGCACGGGACTTGGGCAATCGATTTTGGTTTGGGACGGCGGGCGATATCGCATCGTCCCATCGGAAGGTGGTCATTCCGATTTTGCACCGCATACGGAACAACAGATTGAGCTACTGCGCTTTATGCGGCGGCGGTATCCGCAAGTGAGCTGGGAACTAATTTTGTCGGGCCGTGGATTCCGCACACTCCACGAATTTCTCGCACCGGAAGTGAAGCATCCGACGTTTGAAGATCCTGATGCCGATCCCGCTCCGGAAATCACGAGGAATGGATTGGCTGGGACTTGCCCCGTTTGCGTTGAGACGCTCGATCTTTGGACTTCGATTTACGGCGCCGAGGCGGGGAATCTTGCGTTGAAGGTGCTAGCGCTCGGCGGTGTATACGTTGCCGGTGGTATCGCCGTGAAGATCATAGAGAAGATTAAAGACGGAAAATTTTTCGCAGCGTTCCGGGACAAGTGGAAGTTTGAAAGCGTGCTGGAGAATATACCGGTGTCGGTGGTGCTGAACGAGTCTGCGCCGTTGTTGGGCGCGGCGTACGAGGCGCTGGCGGCTGTTCGAAAGTAGTCCAATCTTCGACTGTCGAGACCCTCCCTCTAAACGCTTTGCCTGCGCGTATTCAACCTTACATTTCTTTGGTAAGCTGAGTTCGAGATCAACGGTGAGGAGTATTTATGAGCAGCACAGCGACGACTTCAGCTCCCGATCTTCAGAATTATTTCAACGGCGCATGGCAGCGTTCTTCCGCGACAGAATTTGTGGACGTAGCAAATCCAGCTACGGCAGAGATCCTCGCTCGTACGCCACTTTCGACTACGGCCGATGTCGAAGCGGTTGTGAAAGCGGCGGCAGATGCCTTTCCGGCGTGGAGGCGCGTACCAGCCGGCGAGCGAGTGCAGTATCTTTTCAAGCTGAAAAATCTTCTCGAAGAGCACATCGATGAAATCTCGCGCTTAATCACGATCGAAAACGGAAAAACGTTCGGCGAAGCCAAAGCCGAAATGCGGCGCGGGATTGAGAACGTGGAAGTGGCATGTGGCGTTCCCTTAATGATGCAGGGCTACAACATGGAGGACGTCACGCCGGGCGTAGACGAGATGTTGATTCGCCAGCCGCTCGGCGTTGTTGCGGCGATCGTGCCATTTAATTTTCCAGGGATGATCGCGTTCTGGTTTTTGCCGTACGCAATCGCATGCGGCAACACGTTCATCATGAAGCCGTCGGAGCGCGTGCCGCTCACGATGAAGTACATCATGGATTTGATCCAGAAGACGGGGCTGCCCAAGGGCGTCGTGAATCTCGTCAACGGCGGAAAGACGGTTGTCGATGCGCTGTGCGATCACCCTACGATTCGTGCGATCAGCTTCGTAGGGTCGACGCCGGTTGCGAAACACGTTTACACGCGAGCGGCAATGAGCGGCAAGCGCGCGCAGTGCCAGGGTGGCGCGAAGAACCATGTCGTGGTGCTGCCGGACGCAGACATGGATCTGGCGACTCAGATTATCAGTGACAGCGCATTTGGCTGTGCGGGGCAGCGCTGCCTGGCGGTGTCGGTTGCGGTGACGATCGGTGAGGCACAGAAAACGTTCAGCAATTCGATCGCGGATGCGGCGTCGAAAATCAAAGTTGGTTACGGGCTTGATGCCGGCGTCCAGATGGGGCCGGTGATCACGCCGCAGAGCAAGCAGCGGATCGAGTCGATGATCGGACTCGGAGTCGGTGAGGGAGCCAAAGCGATCGTAGATGGACGGAACACCAAAGTACCAAATCATGAGGGCGGAAATTTTCTGAAGCCGACGATTCTCGATGGGTTGCCGGCGAATAGCGAACTGGCGCACACGGAGATTTTTGGTCCTGTGCTGAGCCTGATCCATGCGAATTCGATCGATGAGGCGATGGAATTTTTGAAGCGCAGCCCGTATGGAAACCAGGCATCGCTCTTCACGACAAGCGGAGCCGCGGCGCGGAGGTTCCGCTACGAGGCGCCGGCGGGGAATATCGGCATCAATATTGGCGTTGCGGCGCCCATGGCGTACTTCCCATTCAGCGGATGGAAAGAAAGCTTCTTCGGCATTCTCCACGGGCAGGGAAAAGACGCCGTCGAGTTCTTTACCGAGTCGAAGATCGTTGTGGAGCGCTGGTCGAGGCAGGAAACCCGGAAATTCTAAAGGGTGCTATTCAGTTTCCGGCCGATCAAACCAAATGACAACCTTTCCGAAAAACTCGGCGGGGCTCGGCGTGGACGAGCGCATCGAATCCGCCGAGACGCTGGCTTCACGTTTCTACACGGATCGATCAATCCTCGAGCTCGAAAAAGAACGCATCTTCCGGCGGACATGGCAGCTTGTCGGCACGCTGGATCACGACTGTGGTGAAGTTGGCGGCTC
>JAFAZL010000765.1 GCA_019239815.1 Acidobacteriota bacterium | reverse complement strand
ATCAGCCCCGATGTAGACCTCGCACTCGGCGTCACCGTCATGGCTCCTGGCGAAGCCCTCGTCGGCGAGCAGACCGAATTGCTTGCTCACCATCATCCCGACGCGAACGAAATGGAGCCTTACGAATTGCTCCTCGGCGACGCCATGGCTGGCGACCCAACCCTCTTTGCGCGCCAGGACTACGTCGAAGAAGCCTGGCGCATCGTCGACCCAGTGCTGAAGGCCAACACGCCGGTCTACGTCTATGACCAGGGCACCTGGGGCCCCAGAGAAGTGTACGACCAGGTCGTCCCGCCTGGGGGCTGGTCAGACCCCGAAGACACCGGCAAAAGCGCCGCCGAATCCGTCAACTCATTCAAATAACCTCACGGGATCGCATGGGTTGTGGAAGCCGCTTGGGAACGCCGCAGGAACGTCATCGAAAGATACGCTCCGATCCATGAACCGGCGGCGGCGAATGCGACATACGCCCAATTTTTCGTGTAACTGATCACCGCAAACGCTGACAACAAATACCAGACGCTGCTCCACGTCGCCGCCGGCAGCCGCTTCCTCGATGACACCGCCGCGTTAAACATCACATACACCGCGTCCGTCGCCGCCGTCGAAACCAACACGCCCAGCGCCAATCAAGGATCGATCGTCCACATCGAGTTCGCCTCCGGAGTGGACCCAACGCCCAGCGCACACCGTCGACGCGCCGCCGCATCGAGTCCAGTCAGAGGCTAATCTAAATCAATTTCACATCGTTCGGCCACGCCATCGGCACGTCAATCAACGAGACGCTCCCTTCAGTTCGCGCCGTGCAGGCGCTTCATCATGATCGACTTCGCCCGCTCCAGCACCCGCCGCCGCGTCGGCGAAAGCCCCTTGCCGCCGCGATTGATAAAGTAATTCAGCATTCTCAAGCCGGACGCTGGCCCCTTCGGCGAAACCCGCCTCGACGCGAGCGAACGCGCGATCGTTGCAGCATCCTTGGTGAAAAGCCCTTTTGCCGGATGCGTCGAGTCGGTCGTGACTTTGGCCACCCAGCGCTTTCCCGATTTGCGATTGGATTTGCGTGTCGCCATGTCTGCTCCCGTTCCCCGTCCACGCGCTACGCCGCCCGTCGATTCCTGCTGCGGGTCCGCGCAGCTTTCTTGCTCGCTTGACTCATCTTGGTCGGTCCTTTCGTCCTTACCGCAGCCTCGGCCGATTCATGCCGCGCACGAGACCCACGCCGCGCTGCCGACGAATGCGCTTGACGCGACAAGCTCTCCCGCGATGCAGCTTTGTGCGGCTCACGCTTGAGCGCTCCCAATGTTGCCCGCGATCGGCGTGGCGACGGGTGCTTCCCCGCGCCGCTGCGCCCCTTTCTCGAATCCTGCTCGGCCTTTTTTCGCGTCTCCGCCGACGTCGTCCGCGGATTCGGCGCACCTAGTTTCACTCCCGCTCGCCGCGCCTTCGACAGCCCGATCGCAATAGCCTGTTTCGTATTGGCAGCTCCATGCTTGCCTTCGCGAATGTGATGCATCTCTTCGCGAACGAACTCACCCGCCTGCGTGCTCGCCGACTTTCCTTCCGCAGCATCTTCGTGCGCCCGTTCGATCGTCTCTTTTTCTGGCATTGGTGGCACTCCTCATTTCTTGTCTGGTTAAATCCTTTCGATGCGTCGCTCCACAAACCTCAACGACTGATATCGCGAGCAATCGCTAACATAGCGCAGTTGCGCTGAGCACAGACTCTGTCCCAGAACAACGAAACGGAATGCCGCAATTCCTGTAGTTCGAAAAATAGACGGGCGTAGTTCTTTGTAGAGAAGTGAAATCCAACACACAAACTTCAGTTAGTCCCAAGCGCCTCCGCCGACTCCGTCGCCGTTTCCTTCAGCATTTGTGCCGCTTGCTTCAGCGTTGTGTCAGCAGCCACCGACCGAAAATCCGAGTACGTCTCATCTTCCTGCACATCGATAGTCTTAAAGAAGAGCGCCTTCCCGCTCATGTGCACATGCATCACCGACACTTCCCAAACCTGAGGCGCTACTTCTTTCTGCTCCACGTTGAACGTGCCGCCTTTTTCCAGATGCCCGAGCAATCCGCCAA
>JAFAZL010000542.1 GCA_019239815.1 Acidobacteriota bacterium | reverse complement strand
CTCGATCGTGAAGTTGAGTGGCGGCTCCTTGCCGTTCGTGAAAATGCTGCGGCCGAGCGGATTCGCGGCGAAGAGTCCGTAGCCGCGTGCGTGCCAATACGTCGGAAAATTTGGATTTTTGGGATTGTCGAAAATCGCAATCGTGACTGGATCGTTGCCGACTTTTCCGCTGAGCGTGCACCACTTGCCGCGCGTGCTCCAGGCATCGTCGCCGGTCTTCCCTTCGCTCGTTAAGTAGTTCCCGTTCACTCCGGCGTTGTCGAGCTTCGCGACGGTGGTGGGATTGCCGCTCGCGTCAGTAAAAACTTCAGCAGTCTTGGACGGCATTTCGAGAGCGCGCGTGACGCGCATGCCGAGTATGCCTTCCTTGTCGTCGTGAAAGACGACTTTTTCATCCTGGGCTTGCAGCGTCGTGATGCGATCGATCGTGCGTGAAGTTTTATCGCCTGAAAAAACGAACTCCGTGCGTTCTTTCAGAAGAAGTTTCTGTGTTCCGGAAATCCAATCGGTTTCAACTGCGAGCTCGCCTTTTTCATTTCCACTCTTCGCGCTCACGATTTTGCGCTGGAGGATGTTGCCCATCTTGTGAGCGTCCTCTTTCTTGATCGCGTAGGAATTATTCCAGAAATCGAAATCATTCACGTTGCCGTAGTTGAACCAGAGGCCAACGTGATGGGGATGATCGATGCGTTCACCCGGGCGCGGATCGAGAGGAAAGCCGCGCGTTACGACGGCGCCGTCGGCGGCGCGGAGAGGATACAGAACGGGCTTCGCGAGATTTTCGGGCCAGATGTACGACGTGAACGGTTTTCCGTCGATCACGACGTCGACGCGGCGCGCGGATTCCTTGGGAAGAATTTGAATTCGCTGCGTGGCGGCGCCGTCTTGTTTCGCGAGCGCGAGGCACATCACGAGAACAGCGGCGATCGTTGAAACAGTGGTCAGAATGGCGGCGGAGTCGCGCATGTTGGGATCCGTTGAGTTGGATGCGTCGCGCATGATTGCGGCGACTGAGCCAATGTATCAAAAAAAGCGGTGAAGGTAGACCGACTGGAAGGCAAGAGAAAACCAGGTCTCGAAACATTTTAGAATCGTGCGGACATGGGGCGCAGCATGCTGCGCCCCTACACAGCCGCGATGCATCGACACATGCTCTCGATTCGCGCGAACCTCGAAGAAGGCGCGGCACACGGGCTCACCGCGATGTAAGATGCGACTTCGATTTCATGAACACACGACCGATGGACGGAAACGAGCGCGGCGATTCCGCCGTGAACGCAGTGGCGACCGAACGGGGAACCAGTGCGATATCAGGGGCGGCTGCTGGGAGCAGCGCTGGGGCCGGTGTTTCTTCGCGTGCTGGGTATTTTCGGTGGGTGATTTGTGCGCTGCTGCTTGCCGGCACGACGAAAAACTACATGGACCGGCAGGTCCTTGGTTTGCTGAAACCGATGCTGCAGCATGACCTCGGCTGGAATGAAATTGACTACAGCAACATTGTTTTTGCGTTTCAGACGGCGTATGCGCTGGGGATGGTGCTGGTCGGGCGGCTGGTCGATCGTTTGGGAACACGGTTGGGCTACTCGCTCACGATGATGTTCTGGAGCCTGGCAGCGATGGCGCACGCGCTCGTCCATTCGTTGTTTGGTTTTTCCGTGGCGCGATTTGCTTTGGGATTCGGCGAAGCGGGAGTTTTCCCGGCAAGCTTGAAGACGACGGCGGAGTGGTTTCCGAAGAAAGAGCGGGCGCTCGCAACTGGAATTTTTAATTCAGGAACGAGCATTGGCGCGATTGTCACCCCGCTGATCGTGCCACCGATTGCGCTGCGTTGGGGATGGCGGTGGACGTTTGTCATCACCGGAGGGTTGGGATTTCTCTGGCTGATCTTCTGGCTCTTGATTTATCGCAAGCCGGAGGAGCATCCGCGGGTCAACGCGGGCGAGCTTGCGTACATCCGCAGTGATCCAGCACCACCGGTGACGCGATTTCCATGGAAGCGATTGATCGGCTACCGGCAGACGTGGGCTTTCGCGGTGGCAAAGTTCATCACCGATCCGATCTGGTGGTTTTACCTTTTCTGGGTGCCGGACTTTTTGCACCGAGTGCATGGATTGGCGCTGGCGCAAATGAGCGCGCCGATCGTCGCGATTTATCTGATTTCGGATGTCGGCTCGATGCTGGGTGGCTGGCTATCGTCGGCGATGTTGCATCGCGGCTACAGCGTGAACGTATCGCGGAAGACGACGTTTTGGATCTGCGCGCTTTGCGTGCTGCCGGTCGTGTTTGCGTATCGCATGGAGAGTTTGTGGGGAGCGGTGGCGATCATTGGATTGGCCGCGGCGGCGCATCAGGGATTTTCTGCGAATTTGTTTACGCTGCCGTCGGACATGTTTCCGTCGGAGGCGGTGGGATCGGTTGTGGGGATCGGCGGAATGGCGGGCGCGATCGGCGGGATGTTGATCGCGAAGCTGGTGGGATATGCGCTCCAGTGGACGGGAAGTTACATGGTGCCGTTTTTGATTGCGGGCGTGGCGTATCCGATTGGGTTGGCGGTGATGCAGGTGTTGGCGCCGAAGTTGGAGCCGGTGACGCGATTGGAGTAGGCACCGCATTCTTACTCAGCGCGAATGGCGGACGATCCGTGCTGGCTGCGCAGCTGAGAACCTTCGGCCGCTGCGGCGGCCTCAGGATGACAAGCTTGTTTTGTTTCGCGCCACAAGGATTGCAGGCTTAGCCGACAGCAGCCGTTAGTCGTGGCGTAGGGCGATGAGGGGGTCGACGTGGGTGGCGCGGCGGGCGGGGAGATAGCCAGCTGCGGCGGCGACGCCGGCTAGAGTCAGCGAAACTACGACTAGCGTGATGGGGTCGGTGGGCGAGATGCCGAAGAGCAGGTG
>JAFAZL010000391.1 GCA_019239815.1 Acidobacteriota bacterium | reverse complement strand
CAGTGCCGTGAAGAAAATCACACCGAAGAAGATAAGCATCAGATCGATGTCAAGCGGCGGAAAGACCTGGCTGATATATGGAAATGCCAGCGAGCCGAGCAGGAAGATCGCCGTGCGGAACACGAGACGCCGCCGAAACATCACCTCCGCCGCCGCGGACGTCAGGCCACACGAAGGGCATTGATCGGTGGTTCGTTCGGAACCGCAGTCCAGGCAACGTGTCATCGTCAAGGATTAGATGTGAAACGGTCAAAATAGCTGGCGGAGGGGATGAGGGTCAATAGCTAGTGACTGGCAATTTGCGACCGGCAACTGGTGACGTTGGATGGTGTGAATCGTTTCGTGAGAGCGTCTGTGGATACGCCCCCTGGGCTGAATGCTCTGTCCGGGTGACCTTCCAGCGCACCCTCTGTCCCCATGAGGGCCGCTTCAGGGGTGTCGAGTAGAAACCTGCGAAAGTAGTTCTTGAAACCGTTGGCGGTGTTCTTCCGGTACGGTCACGGAGACCCCCATACCCAGTCCGGGCTCGACGCGTTTGACGAAGCAGTCGACCCTTACGGGGCGATCAGAACCAATATGCGCGGTAAAGCCGGCACCAACCCACAGCGGGTCGGCCGATTCAATGAACATGCCGTTGGAGCTGATGTCACGCGTACGGGCGCGCAGAACAGCGGATCCCCATTCGATCTCAAGATCGGTGCGGTAGTTATAACGCGGAGCCCAACGCCGCTCCAGCCTTCGTGGATGGTCTCCACCGCTCATGGTCCGTTCGCCCTTCTTGCGAACCCGAATCGATTGGGTTTTGGAAGCCTCGCTCGACGCTTCTTGATGTGGCGTAGCATACGCCTCCCGTATAGACGCAGGAATAATCTTTTCAGATTGGGTAGCGTTCTGACCACCGGTGAAAAGCGGTCATTTAGCGGAAATAATGGTTGTGGAGATGCGGGCGCAGCAGAAATTGGGTGGGGCTAAGACACCGACCTCCGGTCGAGTTCAGCTTGCAGGTATTTGCGGAGAGGCTCGGAGACTACGCCGGGAGAATTCAGATCGCGGAGATCCGACGCGTTGAGCTCCGGCAAGAACCTGAGGATCGTAGCGAGCGTTGTACCCGGATTGCGAATCAGCCCGAGACGCACGTTGTAGACGCACGACCAGCGGCGATGTTGCGCTATAGCGTGGGATACGGCAGGAGAGAGTTTTTCGCGAGCGAGTGCCTTCAAGACTTGGGCTTCGGTCAGGTAGGCGTTGTCGAGGACGACGGAGAGTATTTGCGGATGCCCTTCGGCCAGGAGCGCGCCGGCGACTCTGGCTGGACCGCGGCGAGCGAGGGTGATTTTTTGGCCGAGCGGCAGTTGCGCAAGACGCGCGAGAATCTGTTTTTCTGCAATTCGCTTGAGTTCGGGAAGCGCACCCACTGATAGCGCGAGCTGCGCCAGATCCATCAAGTAGAGGTCCTTGATGAGGCGGAGGCTGACCAGCCTTGGTGTGTGCGGGTGAAACGCGAGGGCACGCTTCACGCGATAGTTCTTGAGAAGGTTCTTGCGGTTGCTGACTTCTTCGAGCAGTTCTGTGGGCAGGTCTTTGCGATCGAGCAGCACGCAGAGTTGGGTTTCGTCCAGTGCGGGATTGTCGAGAAGCGCGAGCAGGACATCGGTGGCAGGGTGATGAATGAGTGTGGTGAGGTCGTCGCCAGTAGCGGTGAGGGCTTGTCGTCTGTCGGCGGTGGGCTCGGCGGTTGTCATGCTACTTCCCTGCTGAACGAGGGCCAGCTGATTGCTGGCCCGTTGCTTGCTTCGCGGCCGCGTTTGCAGGCGACGCGATGAGTTCGAGCGCCAGGAGTGCAGCGGCCTCGGCTGGAGGGTCGGGCAACAAGCCGATCGTTGCGTGTGGCGCGATTTTTTTGAGTAGAGCATCGAGTTGCGCTTCGAAAAATTTTGAGGCCGAGATCATGCCGCCGGTTTTGGCGATGTAACTCTCGGTGTCGCGAAGCTTGAGGCGATCGACGAGCGCGTCAACAAGTGCGGCGATTTCTTTGGCGGCGTTGCGGAGCAGCGATTGGGCGAGAGCGTCGCCGGATTCGGCGGCTTTCGCGACGACGGGGAAAACGCGAGGGAAAACCTCGTCGGCAGCGGCGCGAGCTCGGTCGCGAAGTTCCGTCCAGTTTGCGAATTTGAGTTGGCGAAGGATTTCGGCGCCCATCGGCGTGTCGGAGCCGGTGCGATCTCGATCAAGGACCGCGGCGGCGACGGCTTGACGACCGACGTCGTAGGCGCTGCCTTGATCGCTGAGCAGCGGGCCGTGCCCGCCGGCGCGCGCTGTGCGACCTTGCGCGTCGCGCCCGAGAGCGGAGGAGCCGGTTCCTGCAACGAGGACGATGGCAACAGGTTGCGGGATGGCTTCGAGCGATAGCTCCAAATCTGTGATCAGACGGATTTTCGTGCTGGGGAACGCGTTCGCAATCTGGCGCTGCATGTCTTCATGCGATTGGGCGCTACCGACTCCGGCGAGCCCGGCGCAGAGGGCGGCGATTTCACGGACTTCGATGCCTGCTTCGCGGGCCGCGGATTGTGCCGCTTCGGTCAGCGCGGCGGTCGCGGCTTCGTGACCGATACGGAATGGGTTCGAAGGACCGGAGCGGGTTGTGCCCCGAAGTTGGCGATTGGAGTCGAGAAGCACGCATTCGGTTTTGGTGCCGCCGCCGTCAAAACCCAGAACATAGTGCATGGGATGAGGATATGCGATTTGGCGTAGTTTTGCGGAGATGGTTG
>JAFAZL010000314.1 GCA_019239815.1 Acidobacteriota bacterium | reverse complement strand
CGCGCGGCGGGTGGACGAGTTTGCGGCGGAGTTGGCGCCGCGATTAAAAGGCATCGCGTGAGCGCTTGGAAAACAGGAATTGGAAGATGGAAATTGGAGCAGATTGAAGACAAAAGCTAATGCAGGGGCGCGGAGTCCGCAGAGGCTCGTAGAGAAAATGTAGCGGCTCAGTCGATTCTGAGCGGGATCATTCGGCAGCGGGTTTTGCGCCCGGCAAGCGGGATTTCAAAAATTTGATCTGGCCGTCGTGATTTGATTCGTGTTCGGCGACGTGGAACCACTTGCCGTAATTGTTCGCGCCGAATTCTTTGTCCACTTCCATGAGCCATTTGTCGTCGCGCTTCTTCAATTCGGCGAGCGTGTGTTCGCGCGTTTCATGCAGCAGATTTAGGTAGTAGTCGAGACTGTTGCCCTTGATCGCTTTTCGTGCAGGCTCGCCCAGATTCATCGGAATGTCCCACTTCTTCTTCTCGTCGTCCGGCCAGGAGTCCCACTTCAGTCTACCGAACGTGTTCAAAGCGTAGTAATGATCGGTCGCGGCGAGGTGATTCAGCATTGCGCCGATCGTGTTGGCCTTCGCGTCGAGCAGGAAATCGAGGTCCGCTTGCGTCATCCCCTTGACGTTGTGTTCGACCTGCATGCGAGTGAAGTGGAGTTGCGAGACGAGAATGCCCACTTGCGGCGAGTACCCAGCCCTCGGACCAATTACCCAATCATCATTTTCATCTGCGGGTTTTGCAATCGGAGCGACAACACTGAGCGACGTCAGCGCTGTCGATACTGCGGCGAAACCGACGCCAGCCTTGAGAAAGAGTCTGCGATTGGGACGACATTCGGATGGAAGCATTTTCGTTTACTCCGTGCGTGAAGTGAGGCCGAAGCAATTCGGATCAACTGAATCTTTCGGCATCATATGTCGCGGCGAGAGTTGGAGCAAGAAGCTCATTTGTCAAAAGATGGTCGGATCCAGACAGCGATTTACTTCCTGGTTTCTGCGGGACGGAATTCGGAGAGGATCAGCGTCGTGTCCGCGATCGCGCCGTGATGATGATATTCGTAGTGAGTGATGCCCACGTCGGGAACGAACGTCACGTTCACTTGGTCGGGATTTGTCTTGTAGCTGAGCTGATATTCGTCGCGTGGCGCGCTCTTCATGCCGGGCATTTTCCCGAGTGTCGATGGCGTAATGTTTTCCACGAACCAGCAGTAGAGCTGATCTGTTCGCACGATGCCTTTCGGATCGCAGAAGCGCCAGCCTTGGCCCAGCGGCCACTCCAAGACCAAATCGTCGGGGGAGAGCAAACCGGAAAGATTGTCGGCTGGATCGTCGAGGCGCTTGAGCGTCGCGGGCAGCGTGTCCGCAGATAAGAGATAAAACCTGCCGCCCGCTTCGACCAAAGGTCGATACTCGGTGTCCGGTTTGCCGTCGGTCCAGTCGAGATCGGTGGGATAGCCATAGATCGAAGCGACGCGCGCATTTGCAGCGGGATGGTCGACGAAGTTGCGCACTTCGGTGCGCCATGTGACCTGCTCTTCGTGCGTGGTGTTGTTTTGGTCTTGCCAGCGAACGTCGCCAGCGTAAACCCATGATGTGCCGGGAGTCATCGGGAACGGATGAGGGGAGTTTGCTATGGGTTGCTGAGCCATCAGCCATGAAACGCAACTGAGAGAAGCCAAGACAAGCGCGGTGACGATCGGGGCACTGAATCGCATCGGTCGATATGAATGATATGTCATTGCGACTTAGCGGCGCAGCCCATGTTTAGGTATGACCGATCCGATGGGCCGCGGTTGTTGCCACGAGCCACAGAATCGCGCCGACGATGTAGGGAAAGATTGCCGCAGCGAAAGCGCGCAGTTTCACGGATCGAGGTACGTCGCGGAAGAACAACAACGCGACGAAAAGTATCGTTGCCAAGGTGCTGAGGCCGAGAGCGAATATTCCGATGCTGCGCAGCAACACGCCAATATTGGGGTCGTTCGGTGTAAGTCGATCCGCAATCGGCAGCGCTGCAAGCAACGCGCCAGATGCCAGGCCGGGAATCCAAACGCAACGATAGAGGATCGCTTGCGGACCTTCGTAAGTGAAACCAAACATGATTTCTTAGGCTCGCGTGACTGTCGGCCGTTCGTCTCCTTAGAAATTTCAATCGCACTTCTGATTATTGCGGAAGTTGCGGCGGAGCGCTCTGCAGCGAATGCATGCGCGCTTCGACGGCAGCGGCTTCATCAGCTCGGCCCAATTGGCGCAGCGCTTTCGCCTCGCTGGTGAGATCGCGGGCCAAGTAAGCACTAGTTGCGCCGAACTGTTTCTCCTCCAGCGAAACCATGTGAGCGTGACACTCCTGCGATTTGGCCGGCTTGCCCCACTCGTCATAGACAGCGCACAGAGTCGAGTACGGAATGGAGTTCCGATAATCGTCGGGACCATACATCGTGTTGTAAATCTCGATAACGCGGAGGTACGCCGCCTCCGATTTGTCATATTGGGATTGCGCTGAGTAGACGTGGGCTAGCGCGCGAATGTCTTCAGCCACCTCGGTACTGTTTTCGCCGTAGGTTTTTTCATTCAAGTCGAGAGACTGAGAGAAAAGCTTCTCCGCACCGGCGAAATCTTTTTGCGTCATCGCAAGCATCGCCATATTCCACAGAGCCGGAGCAATCATCGGCGACGTAGGGCCATAGAATTTTTGCAGCAAGAGGAGCTGACGTTTATAGCTTTCGTCCGCGTTTTTGAAATCGAGCCGCCAGGCGTACACAGTGCCAAGTTGGCCGACGGCTTCCGGAAGACGCCCGTCTTGTGGCTGTATTTTCTCGGCGATGTCGATAGCCTGTTTGGCGGTCGTTTCCGCTTCATCGAAGTGGCGCTGCATGGTGGCAGCTTCGCTTGCCTTCATGGCAGCATGAAAATCGTCGTCGACGGTCAGGTTTGATTTCGAAGATTGCAAGGCGGCTTCCATGCCGGATGCTTCGGCCTCTTTTCCGGCGGCGCGCAGGTCGGCCAAATGTTGGTTAAATCGCTGCTCCGCAAGTTTGTTCTTTTGTTGCGCGTCGTAAAACACCTGGGTAAAGCCTGGACGAACAGGCGGTTCGTCCCCAGCGGCACGGCGGTAGTTCTGAAGAGCGTTGACCCAATCGCCCTTTTTTTCGAGAGCCAAGGCCAGATCGAGCCGAGCCTGAAGTTCCTTTGGAGCGATTGAGAGGGCTTCTCGGTATTCCGAGATTGCGGCATCGCGTTCGCCAATACCTTCGAAAGCCTGACCACGGAAATCGTGATTTTGCCAACTCGTCGGATCAACTTGTTCGGCACGCTTGAGTTCTTCAATTGCGCCCGGGAAGTCCTTCTTTGCAATCAAGACACGGCCAGCGTCTGTGAAGGCGCCGCCGAAAGAAGGGTCAAGTTTCTCCGCCTCGCGGAATTCGACCAGGGCAGCGTCGTAATTCTTCTGAACTTCCTGCATGCGACCCAGGCCGGCGTGAGGAAACGCGGAAGCTGGGTCTAACTGCATCGCGAGGTTGTATTCCTTTCCGGCTTCATCATAGCGACCAATCTGGGATAGAGCGTCGCCAAGGCAAAAGTGACAGACGGGGCGATCTGGTTGAAGGGCGGCGAGTTCGCGGAATTCGGTCAGCGCCGCACCTGGATCGATATGCATCAATGCTGCGCCGAGATTTTGGCGCGAATCCCCATCGTTTGGATCGAGTCGTTTCACTTCGCGATACTCGCGAATTGCAGAGACGTAGTCTCCAACCTCGCCGTAAACCACGCCGAGATGGTAGTGAAAGTTGGGATTGTCGGGCTGCAAGGCGATTGCTTTCTTATGTTGAGCAATAGCGTTGTCGAAGTCCCTCAAGTCGTCGTACAGGATACCCATGTCGAGATACGCGATTGCCATGTCAGGTTTGTATCGAATTGCCGCCTGAATCTCGGATTTTGCGGCGTCGAACTGGCGCATCTGCATGAAGGAATTTCCGGCGTTCAGATGTGCAGAAGGGTCCTCAGGATTTCGTTCCTGTCCGCGCTTTGCCTCTCGGAGTGCGTTATCGAGGTCGCCGAGGTTGAAGTATACGTTGCTGAGCCGGGTGTGAATTTGCGGGAAATTCGGGTCTTTTTCTTCAATGGCGAAATAGAGTTGCGCTGCTTCCTCAGTGCGTCCCTGGTCGAAGAGCACCTCGCCCATGATAAAGCCAACCGCAGATTTGGCGTCATTCGATTCGACGACCGAGGTTAGTTCCGTCGTTGCTCCTTCAAATTGTTTCTTCCTGAGTTCTTCTCCGGCGCGGCTCATGCGTTCGAGCACTTTGGACTCATCAGGAACGTCGCCCGGAACACAGGCAACAATCCTGGCGTCGATGAGCGCGCTTAGAACCTTCGGGGAAGCTCCCGCGATTGTGAGAAGCGATTTGAAATGATCGGTGGGCGCAGAGCAGATACCGTGAGCGTGCATTTCATAAGCAATGCTCTCCGGTTGGCTCTCGCCTGCGACGAGAGCCATGAGTTCGATGTTACGGAGAGGGCGGGGGTTTGAACCCGCGGCTCTCGAGTGTTTCGCGATTACAACGAAGACAAGAACACCCAGGAATGCCATCAGCACGACGGTGGATTTCTTGACCATAACTACGGCACCCCCGCTCCCCGAAAAATTTGCGGAGCGTTTTCTTGGCTGGTTACTTGCGGGCGAAGCGCTCGAAGTCGGCCATTTGGCGCTCCATCTCTTCGCGGGCGGAGTCGGAGGCGCTGCGGAC
>JAFAZL010000252.1 GCA_019239815.1 Acidobacteriota bacterium | reverse complement strand
AGTTGTATGGCGACGATTTGAAGACACTGGAAGAAAAGGGCGACGAAGTTGTCAACGTGATGCGGAAAGTTTCCGGCGTTGAGGATTTGGGATTGTTTCGCGTCTTGGGGCAGCCGAATTTGAACATTTCGGTGGACCGGCAGCAGGCGGCGCGGCATTCGATTAACGTGGCGGACGTGCAGGACGCGGTGGAAACGGCGATTGGGGGCAAGGCGGTAAGCCAGGTGCTGCAAGGCGAGCAGCGGTATGACCTGGTGGCGCGGTATGAGGCGCCGTATCGCGATACGAAAGAAGCGATCGAAAATATTCGGCTGGTGGCGCCGAGCGGAGAGCGCGTCGCGCTGTCGCAACTCGCGAATATCGATGTGAAAGACGGCGCTTCGCAGATCAGCCGCGAAGAGAATTCGCGGTATGTGGCGATCAAATATAGCGTGCGCGGTCGTGACTTGGGCAGCGCGGTGGAAGAGGCGATGCGGCTGGTTAAGGAGCAGGTGAAATTGCCGGTCGGGTACCACATCGATTGGGCGGGCGAATACGAGAGCCAGAAGAGATCGCAGCGGCGGCTGGCGATCGTTGTGCCGATCACGCTACTGGTGATTTTCATTATTTTGTACACGATGTTTGGGTCGTCGAAGTGGGCGGCGCTGATTTTGGCGAACGTTGCGATTGCGCCGATCGGCGGATTGTTGGCGCTGCTGCTGACTGGGACGCATCTCAGTGTGTCGTCGGGCGTCGGATTCTTGGCGCTCTTCGGGGTGTCGGTGGAGACGGGCGTCATCATGCTCGAGTACATCAATCAACTGCGGGCTTCGGGACATACGATCGAGGATGCGGCGATCGAGGGAGCGGTGCTGAGGTTCCGGCCGATTTTGATGACCATGCTGGTGGCGATTTTGGGACTTTTACCTGCTGCGCTGTCGCGAGGGATTGGGTCGGATTCGCAAAGGCCGTTTGCGATTGTGATTGTCGGCGGGCTGATTGGGGCGATGCTGTTGAGCATTTTCTTGCTGCCGGCGTTGTATGTTTGGATCGCGAAGGATGGCGATAAGCTGCCTGTGCCTGAGGCGGATTTCGAGTAAGATTCCCCCGTTCGGAGATTGTGGGGAATCGATGAAGCAGAAACTGTTCTTGGTTGTTGCGGTTTGCGTCGCGTTTTTTGTTGGGGCCGTGACTTGGATTTTTGTCGCGGGGTATCGTCGGCCGGTCGTGGAGCTTCCAGTTGGGCCCCCGGTCAATGTGACGGCGAATGCGTCGCTCGCACCGACGCCGCCGATGGGATGGAACAGTTGGGATTCGTTTGGCACGACTGTTTCTGAAGCGGACTTTCGCGAGAACGCGCAATTTCTTGCCGATCATTTGAAACAATTTGGATGGCAGTATGCGGTCGTGGACATGGAGTGGTTTGTCACGAATCCGACGCCTGAAGGAAATTCAAAAACATCGGAATACAGTTTTGACGATTACGGAAGATACGTTCCGGCGCCGAAGCGATTCCCTTCTTCGGTCAATGGCGCGGGCTTCAAACCGCTGGCGGACTGGACGCATTCGCTGGGATTGAAATTCGGGATCCACATTTTGCAGGGGATTCCGAAGCGGGCCGTCGAAAAGAATTTGCCGATCGATGGGTCGAAATTCAAGGCGGCGGATGCGGCGAATACTTCGGATACGTGTAAGTGGAACTATGACAACTATGGATTGAAGACGGATGGTGACGGTGGCGCTGCGGCGCAGGCTTACTACGATTCGATTGCACAATTGTATGCGAGCTGGGGCGTGGATTTTATCAAGGTGGATTGCATCAGCAGCCGGCCGTATAAAGGTGACGATATTCGGATGCTGAGCACGGCGCTGCGTAAAACGGGGCGGCCGATTGTGTTGAGCTTGTCGCCGGGAGCGGCGCCGATCGAAAAGATCGATGAGATGCGGAAGTATGCGAATTTGTGGCGGATCTCGGACGATGTTTGGGATTTGTGGCACAGCACGGTGGATTATCCGCAGGGATTGGGCGATCAGTTTCCGCGCGTGGCGAAGTGGGCGGGGATGTGGCAGCCGGATGGCTGGCCGGATGCGGATATGTTGCCGCTGGGATATTTGGGGCCGGCTCCGGGCTGGGGCAAGGGCCGCGTGTCGCGGCTGACGCATGACGAGCAGCGGACGCTGGTGACGCTGTGGAGCATGTTTCGGTCGCCGCTGATGGTGGGCGCGAATTTGCCGAAGAGTGATGAGTGGACGATTTCGTTGCTGGCAAATCCGGATGTGATCGCGGTGGATCAGAGGTCGAAGGAAAATCGCGTGGCAGTGTCTGATGCGAACGCGGTGGTTTGGACGGCACGGCCAGAGGATGGGGACGGGTGGTATGTGGCGGTGTTTAATTTGAAGGATGCGCCGCAGAATTTGCATTTTGCGTGGAGCGATTTGGGGATTGCGGCGGGGTCGCATGGGATCCGGGATTTGTGGAGTGGCAAGGATTTGGCGCCGGCGGATGCGATTGCGGGGACGGTGGCGGCGCATGGGTGTTTGTTGGTTCGAGTGAAGTGAACTCATGGGAAAGAGACCCTCCCCCCGGCGTTTTTGTAAGGATGTGATTCTGCGGGAGTTATTCCGCGTTGTCGTTTAAGGATGTGAATCTAAATGGGTTAGGCGCTTGGCGGGAGCCCCTACTGTTCCACAGCAAGAAAAACAAAACAGATTCTAGCGAATGTTTACGACTGGGCGCTTGGGAGCGCAATATGCTGCGCCCTTACACTAGATGCTGATTCGATTTTTTCGGCGTAGCGAGTTTTAGTGCGGGCAGCGCCGGGCGGGGCGAGCCCCGCCCCTACAAATTCTGTGGCGATCGGATTGGTGTCGGTCGTGTTGAATTTAAGTCCCGCGATCTGGGAAGCGATCGCGGCTACATGGGTGGCGTTCGATCGCGAGTTGAAAACGCAAGATGGGCGGCTGCCG
>JAFAZL010000242.1 GCA_019239815.1 Acidobacteriota bacterium | reverse complement strand
AGCATCGACTTCCCCATCCCTCTTTACCAGTTCTTTATCTCCGGCGTGCAAAGCTCTCAGCCCGGTCAGAAATGGGTACTCACCGCCGAAAGCGACGTCTCAACCCCACCCACGGAACCAATCTCCGTGAACTTGCCAGGGCATTTCCCCGGACGCAATCTTCCCGACGTGTCTTTCAACGCCGATCCGGAAACCGGCTACACCATCTTCTACACCTCCGATAAAAACGGGCCGGAGGTTCTTGAGTTTGGCGGAGGTACCAGCTTCGTCGCCCCTCAGCTTAACGGCGTGACCGCGCTTCTCAGCCAGTCGCTCCACGGCGCGCGTCTCGGCCTGCTCAACTATCCCTTGTATGCTTTGTCCCTGACCGGCCAGGCGTACAAAGGTTCTCATCCGCCGCTTCACGTCATCGCCGACGGCGACAACTGGTTCTACAAGGCTCGCAACGGCTACAGCCCTGCCGCGGGTCTCGGGACTATCGACGTCGCCAACTTCGCGCAATTCCTGCGTGATCTGTTCTAGTTCGCCAGGATCAACCAACGTGTGAAAAACCCCGCGGCGCGAGTCGCGGGGTTTCTTTTTGTCCTTCACCTCGCGGGTTCGCCTTGGCGCGCAACGCTCGCTATAATGAAGGTTCCCACTATGGCCAATCATTCTTACCTGCGCGTCTGGACGCGAGATTTTTCTACAGAAACGATGATCGCGGAATTCGCGCGCTTCCTGACCACCGCGCCGCTCTCCGCAACAAAAAACACCTTCACCGAATTGATCGTCCAGCCTGTCGATCCGACCGAGCCCGCCGCCGCGGAGTGGGATTTGCGCGCACAAGGCGCAGGCCCTGCGCAAATCGCAGCGTTGGCGGCGCAAAGCCTCAACTCCGACTCGGCGTACATCGCGTCAGCAAGCTGGGATCTCTGGAATTTCGACATGGAAACGCTGAAGTGGGTTCAGGAGCCGCAACCGCTCATCCTGACCTGCAACGGCAAAGACTACGAAGACGGCATCGCCGCGACCGCCGGCCATTTCTCCGCCGACCTCGGCTTTGAATATTTCTTCACCGGCCACGCTGGCCTGCTCGCTCCCGGCGCGGCCTCGAATCCATTTGATTCCTCCGACCATCCGGTGGAGCATACGTTCCGCCAGTGGATGACGGTTCCCGCAAATTTGAAGGAATATCACGCCAAGACGCGCGAAAACATCCAACAGTTGTTCAGCTGGGTAGAAGGCGTGGAGCGCGCTCTGCCGGTCGAACGCAGCGAACTATGGTCCGAGGGAGAAGAAAATTTTGAGGCGCGGCTGGACGCGATTCTCGCGCGGAGATAGTTTTCTGCGACCAATCTCCACTCGTGCGTGCGGGCCGCATTGGACTTTCGCTTTGGCGATTGTTTCCTGCGCATCTTTTTCGTCGCGTCCCATCGGTGCGCAAACTTCTCCGCCGCCGTTGCCAGCTCACATCAGCACGGCGCATCCGCCTGCCGCCAAATCGACCGCGACGATCACGGCGCATCGCAACGATGAACTAACGCTCGCCGGCTTGCGTCCCGGACAGGACGATTTCGCAAAAGCGCAAAAATTGTTTCGCAAACCATCCCTCACAAAATTCGATGGCACGAATCCCATCTGGCATGACACGTGCCGCAATCAGAGCCTTTCGATCATCACCGATGCCGACAGCGGCACGATCCAAGAAGTCCGCGTCTACGAAAACAATTCGAAATTTGCGACAGGGACGCCTGCTTCAACCGTCGCCGAATCCGGCTGCAAGTCAGGCTCAAACGCCTCGGCCGCATCCGCAGTTGCGTCCTCGCGTTGGCTCACCGGCCACGGATTGCTCATCGGCTCTTCCTGTTCCCGCGTATTTGAGTTGTATGGACAACCTGGGTCCCGCGGTCCTTCCACGAAAGACGGTCAACAGTTAGAATTGTTGTACTACGCCTTCGATTGGGCGGGTCCCGACGTGCCGCAGGTCATGGCGGTGCTTTGCACACCGGGAAGCGGCGCCAAGCCCGGTCGAGTGGTGGACATTACTCTGATGGCGCCAAGCCTCTGATGATCTCGCCGACACAAATCACCGGAATCGAAGCTTCTCGCGACACGAGTCTCTCCACAGTCACGGAAGCCATCGCAGAGGCCACAACCAACGACACGACGGATGGTTGTAGCCGCCTTCGCACTGCTAACAACACGTCTTGCTCGCCGTCCTTATTCTTGGGTGTTTCATCCATTGGTTGTGATCGCGGTTCGTTAAATTATCGTCGCAACGCAGCAGCATACGGAGGCTCTGCCCTGAGACACCTACTGCACGTCCTGTCGTGCGTAATTGCGTTTTCGATCCTTGGAGGGCTTTCCGCAGGTTGCGGCGATGCACCGAAACCTGCCGAGACGGCATCGAAGCCAGCGCCACCTCCCGAACCCGCGAAACCGGCCATTCCTGAGGATATCCAGGCCGGAGCCCAAGCACTGCTCGGCAACGAGACAACGGTTCTCGCTCACGGCGATCTGGCGAACAACGGAAAGCAGCAATTCCTGGCTGCGAACGTGGTGCCCAAAAC
>JAFAZL010000197.1 GCA_019239815.1 Acidobacteriota bacterium | reverse complement strand
ATCTTCGCGCGGATTCACCAACGCGATGGTTTTGGGCTCGCTCGTCATCGGAGTCGTCGCTTCCGCGCTCTTCCTCTTCGTCGAAGCGCGATGCAAAAACCCGATGCTACCGCTCGCCCTCTTTCGCTCGACGGATTTTTCCGGCGCCAACCTTCTCACCCTTCTTCTTTACGCCGCGCTTTCCGGGATGTTTTATTTTCTCCCGCTCAATCTCATCCAGGTGCAAGGCTATTCCGCGACGGCCGCTGGAGCGGCACTCCTTCCGTTCATCCTCTTGATGTTTGTTTTGTCGCGATGGGCGGGCGGACTAGTCGCCCGCTACGGAAGCCGCCAGCCGCTCATTGTCGGCCCCATCGTAGCCGCCGTGGGTTTCGCGCTGTTTCTCAGGCCGAGCGCACACTCGAACTATTGGACGACGTTTTTTCCCGCGATCGTCGTGCTCGGCTTGGGCATGGCCATCAGCGTCGCGCCGCTGACGACAACCGTAATGAACTCTGTGAATGAGGAATGGGCCGGCACAGCATCCGGAGTCAACAACGCCGTCTCCCGCACCGCCGGCCTCCTTTCCATCGCGGTCTTCGGCATCGTCATGCTGCAAGTCTTCGCGCGGGGCTTCGAGCGAACCATTCATGAAATGGCGCTGCCGACTGCCGCCAGCAGCGCATTGATCGCGCAGCGATTCAATCTCGCCGGCGTAAAAATTCCCGCGGAACTCGATCCCACTGCCCGCGAGGCCGTCCGCCACGCCATCGACGCATCCTTCGTCGCCGGCTTTCGCGAAATCATGCTCATCAGCGTCGGCCTCGCCATTCTGAGCGCCATCGCCAGCGCCTTCATGATCCACGGCGGCCCTTCGCGGAATCCATTGATAAATAGATAGTTAAGGGTTGTTAAGGGGTCGTCAAAGGCTGGAGTCCCAGCAAATTGGAATCTGTCTTGGTCAGTAGTAAACTATGGTTGAGAGAATTCTTCGCAGTTTTTGAATAGACAGGGAACACACATGCCCAACCCTTTCCGTAGTTCCAACCCCGCGCTCAGCGAGAAAGCATTCCAGAACGCCGTAGGCGTCGGCGAAGCGATGACCGTCCAAGGTACGGTCAACAAGACCGGCGTCCTGCTCCTCTGCGTCATCGCCACTTCAGCGTGGACCTGGGGTCTCTCGCATTCGCCGCAGCCCGAAAGCGCGATGCCCTGGATGCTCGGCGGCGTCTTTGGCGGACTCATCGCCGCTCTCGTTACCATTTTCAAGAGCAACTGGGCGCCGATCACCGCGCCCATCTACGCACTGTTCGAAGGGCTCTTCCTCGGCGGCATCTCCGCTGTGCTCGACAAGTCGTATCCCGGCATCGCCTTCCAGGCCGTCGGTCTGACCTTCGGCACGCTCGCCGTGATGCTCATCGCCTATAAGACCGGCACAATCCGCGCCACGCAAAATTTTAAACTCGGCGTGATCGCAGCCACCGGCGGCATCGCGCTCTTCTACCTCGTCGAAATCGTGCTCGGCTTTTTCCACGTCTACGTGCCCGCGATCAACGGCAGCGGCCCGATCGGCATCGCCTTCAGTCTTTTCGTCGTAGTCATCGCCGCGCTCAACCTCGTGCTCGACTTCGACATGATCGAAACCGGCGCGCGCACGGGCGCTCCGCGTTACATGGAGTGGTACGGTGCCTTCGGCCTGATGGTTACGCTGATCTGGCTCTATCTCGAAATGCTGCGGCTCCTCTCAAAACTCCAGCGCCGCAACTGATCGTCAGCATCGGAATCAAAGCCCGCAGCCGCCAACTCGGCCGCGGGCTTTTTCATTTCTGAGTGCGGTCTTCCAGCAAAGGTGCTCCCAATCTCCAGGCAAACGCCGCTTCAAACTGTAACCTCGTTACAACACCCCATTCACCCCTGCCGACGAACATCTCCCCGCATGCCGTCGGCATCCAACTCACGGTGCGAGAGCGTCAGTAACTTCTACTCCGTTCCCCATCGAACTCTTCTGGCAACGGCTCGATTTCTGCTGGATGATGCTTTCAGGATTTGCAGTCCCCCGACCCCGGTTCTGCAGAGAGGCTAACCGCTCACCGTACATGCTCACCACCGACGAACAAGTGAATCACCGTCTGCGCGAAGTCGCGGCGCACTCGCAGCCCGCCGCGCTCGTCGTCGCGTCGGGCATCGCGCTTGGCGCGCGCGTCGTTCCTTCGGAAGAAGTCGACCGCGCCTTCGGCATGCCCGTCGGCAAACTCCGCGGACGCGCCGGCATCGAATCGCTCGCCTATGCTGCAGACGGTGAGAGCGAGGTCACACTCGGCGCGCGAGCCACCAACGACGCGCTGCAAAACGCCGGTTGCTCGGCCGACGAAATCGACTCCATTATCGCCACCAGCGAAACGCATCATCTGTATCCGTCTCTCGCCGCGCAGCTTCACTCGCAAATCGGCGCCCGCGAAAGCTGCGGTGCGTTCGACGTTGGCGGCGCCTGCCTCGGCCTGATCAATGCACTATCGATCGCGCAGGCTCAAATCGCATCGGGTCAGGCGCGCACGGTCGCCGTCGTAACCTCCGATCTGCACAGCCGCACACTCGTTCCCGGCCGCGTGGCCGGAGAATTCGGCGGCCTCTTCGGCGACGGCGCCAGCGCATTTATTGTCCGTGCGTCGAACTCAGCCGGCGAATCCGCGCCCTCGAGCCCCACGGAAACAAAATCCACGAGCCTCGCCTATCGCATCCGTGATTTTCTATTCGGTTGCGCCGACCAATACGCCGACGCGGTCAAAGTCGAAGGCAAGCTCGACGGCAGCCTCGCCGTCGTTTTCGAAGGCGAAGCGCTTTCGCGTGCCGCAATCTCGCGCCTCGAAAAAGTCATCGCCGCGCTCGAAAAGCTCAGCGCGATTTCGCGCTCTGCCGTCGGGGCCTTCGCCACACATCAGCCCAACCCGCGCCTCCTCACGCTTCTCGCCAAAGTCGTAGGCGTGCCCGTCGATACCTTTCCGCCGATCGCAACCACCGCGGGCAATCTCGGCTCCTCCACCTGCGGCGCCGCTCTCCACTCCGCGCTGCAAATGTTCCGCACATGCCCCCATTCCCTGCGCAAGCCGATCTTCCTCGCCTCATTGGGCCCCGGCCTGGTGTTCGGCGGCACCTGGCTCTCCCCGTTGTAGATTTGCTCGATGAACCGTGATTGTGAATGAACCTGTCAGTCAGGACGACCAGTTACCACTCGATTCGGCGGATTCCACGAACGAAGTCGAAATGACGATCGCGACTCAGGAGAGGCAGCTTGTATTGCCGGCACAGTGCGGCAATCCAGATATCGTTGGTCGGAATCGGCTTTCCCGTTTCTCTCAGCTCGTTCTGCACGTTCGCGTAGAACTCCGTAGTCGGTTCCGTAATCTCGATGACTCGGCACTCACTCACTAATCCGTTCAGCCACGCTTCATACTCTTCGCGATATCGAGATTTCCCGATCCCCTGGCGATATTCGCCAAGCGCAATCACCGGCAGAGCGAGGAATTCGGCGTCGCGCAGCGCCGGTTCAATTTCCGGATCCTCATCGGCTACGGCCGATAGCGCGTTTGTGTCCAGAATCAAATTCGCCTCTCCTACCTCCACATCTCTGTGTCGATCTTCTCAGAGGCTTCTTCGATGATTTTGTTGATGCGGCGGGTTTCCTTCCGAAGGTGCTTCAGTTTGCCGAAGTGTTTCATCCACGGTTTAGGGTCGTTTGAAGGGATCCCTTGAAGTCGAGCCGCCACCGCCTCGGTGACGAACTGTCGCAAAGGTATCCCTTGTTCAGCTGCTTTCGACTTCGCCCGCCGAAAGATTGCGTCAGGAATTTCCAGTGTCGTCTTCATATTTCCCATATTCCCATATTTATGGGACTATAGCAATCTCGGTACCCTCGGCCAACACTTATCCCCACACTCCATCGATCAATCCCCGGCCAGCCCCATATGACTTACCGCGCCCTCAGGCGCCGCTTTTTCGCTGTGACCCAACGCCCCACGTTGCCGCTGGCCCCGAGTCTCGCAGCGTTTACCAGCCACCAATCACCGGTCACCGCCTCTTCCCAGCGAACCATTTTCCCCACCGCGGCGTCTCGTACCTATACAGGGAGGCGAGCGTATTTCGCGGCTCGGCCACACACCCATGCAGGAGCTGGTTCTGACCCAGCCAACAAGTGCAGCCCGAGCGGGCTGGTCCGGCGACAGTGATGCCAAAGCAGCCGAGGCCGCCGCACTCCGCCGCGAATTTGAGGAGCGGCTTGCCGAGTGCGGTCCGCTCGCCTTCCGCGTCGCCCGCGGCGTGCTACGCAATGCGGCCGATGCCGAAGACGTCGCGCAGGAGGCGCTGCTCCGCGCGTATCGGCGATTCGAGCGTTTGCGCGATCGCTCGCGCTTTCGAGCCTGGCTCGTGCGCATCTCGTTTCGATTGGCGCTTGATCGTGCTCGCTCCTGGAATCGCCGCGAGCAGCGCGAAACAGAGTGGGCGCGCCAGCGGCCGGTCGACACAACCGAGGATCTCGCCGCGTCGGGCGAATTTCAGGCGCATTTGAATCGCGCCGTCGACCAACTTTCGCCGAAGCTGCGCCTC
>JAFAZL010000172.1 GCA_019239815.1 Acidobacteriota bacterium | reverse complement strand
GGTCGGCGACCTTGCGAAAAACATGCTGGGCCGCACGTTCTGCCCGCTCGGCGACGCGGCGGCACTGCCGACGATCAGCATTGTCACCAAGTGGCGCAATGAATTTGAAGATCATCTGAACGGGCGCTGCGCATACAAATCGGCGGGAGACCTGGTCGGTTCACGCTAGAGTCGAGCTCGAATCAAAGGCCCAAGACGAAACGAGATGAGTGAACAAAAGCTGGTAACGCTGAAGATCAACGACCGCGACGTGCAGGTTCCGGCCGGAACGACGGTGATCGAGGCTACGCGCCTGATCGGCACCGAAGTGCCTTCGTTCTGCTATTACCCCGGGCTTTCGCTTCAGGGCGCGTGCCGCATGTGCCTGGTCGAAGTCGAGAAGATGCCGAAAATGCAGACGGCGTGCACGCAGGTGGTCGCCGAAGGCATGGTGGTGCGCACCAACACCGAACAGGTGCGCCAAGCACGCAAGTACATGCTCGAATTTTTGCTGACCAACCATCCGCTCGACTGCCCGGTCTGCGACAAGGGTGGCGAGTGCGAACTGCAAGACCTGGTGTTCAGCTACGGCGCGGACACCAGCCGTTTCGTCGAAGAAAAGATCCACCGCCCCGAAGAAAAGTGGTCGAACCTCGTTTATTACGACGCGCCGCGCTGTATTCTCTGCTTCCGCTGCGTGCGCGTTTGCGACGAAGGCATGGATGTGAAAGCGCTCGGCGTCGGTATGCGCGGCGCTAACAGCGTGATCATTCCGAATCGCGAAGATCATCTCGAATGCGAAGAGTGCGGCATGTGCATCGACATCTGCCCCGTCGGTGCGCTCACCAGCGGCACGTATCGCTACAAAACGCGGCCGTGGGAGATGGAATACGTCTCCACCATCTGCACCCACTGCTCGAACGGCTGCAAGACCACGCTCAGCGTCCGCAACCACGAAATTCTGCGCGCCAACAACCGCGATCTTTCCGGCATCAACGGCGATTTCCTCTGCGTGAAGGGCCGCTTTGGATTCGATTTCACGAACCACCCCGACCGTTTCAAGCAGCCGATGGTGCGCAAGGGCGACAAGCTGTATCCCGTTTCGTGGGAAGAAGCCGTGCAAACCGCTGCGACCAAGCTGAAGCAGATTCTTGAAGCAAACGGACCGGATTCGATCGGGTTTATCGGATCAAACCGCACATCGAACGAAGAAAACTATCTGTTCCAACGATTGGCGCGTGCGACGTTTGGCACCAACAACATCGATCATCACCGCACGATCGACTATTCGGGATTGGTTACCGCGCTCGGCGATCGTGCTGGCGAAGCTTCTTTGACGATGAAGCAGCTTTACGACGCGTCGGCCGTGCTTCTGGTCGGCAACGATCCAACGGAACAAAATCCGCTGGTGGCATGGCAGGTCCGTACCGGCATCCGCCAGCACAATCAGCGACTCTATGTCTTGAATTCGCAAGACATCAAGCTGAACCGCAAGGCGACGCAGTTCGTTCAAGTGCCGGAAGGCCACGAGAGTGCGGCGATCCGTTGGATGGGCAGCGAGCAAGGACAACTCGATTCCGCGCTGGTCGAAAAACTTACGCAACTCAAAGCCGCGCTCGATGCCGAGCCGGAAATTGCAATTGTGTTTGGCGCAGAGATTTCCGGCGCAGCGATCGGGGAACTCGTCACCTTCGGCTCGCGCCTGCAAGGAAAAGTGCGCTACATGGCGCTCGGCGATTACGCGAACTCACGCGGCGCGGCCGACATGGGCGTGCTGCCCGACCGGCTCCCGGGCTATGCCTACCTCGATAACGCGCAGGCACGCGAGTCCTTCGAGAGACTTTGGGGCGGAGCGATTCCCTCGAAACCGGGCATGACCACGCCGCAAATGGTGGAAGCCGCGCAATCCGGCAAGCTGAAAGCCCTCTTCGTCATGGGCGCCAATCCGCTGACCCACTTCGGCACGCTGGGCTTCGGCCGCGGCAACCTGCAACTGCTGATCGTACAGGAGCTCTTCCCCACCGACACTTCGCGTCCGGCGGACATCGTTTTCCCCGCCGCATCGGCCTACGAGAAAGACGGCACCGTCACCAACACTGCGGGCGAGATTCAAGCACTACGCAAGGGCGCCGAAGTGATGGGTACGCGCAGTGACTTTGACCTTCTGCGCATCTTGTCACACCAACTCGCGAACCTCGGACTCGGCAAGGCGTTTCATTACCGGACGCCCCACGCGGTCTTCGAAGAAATTCGCAAGTCGGTTCAGGGCTACGACGTGGCGCATGCGGGACTGCTCACCGGCGGCGCAGAATTGACGCACACGCAGGTTTCGCGCAACGGTCACGCGCCCTACGACGTGCCCGTCGGCTTGATTCGCCCGGCGCAAGACACGCTCTTCACCAGCGGCACTTTGGGCCGCTTCTGCACGATGATGGATTCTCTGTCGGAGGCTGACGCCAAGCCGTGATCGACTCGCTCACCCAGTTCCTCAACGAGCATTGGGACCTGATCATTTCGCTCGTGAAGATCGCGCTGATCGTGTTCATCGTCCTGACGGTGAACGCGTACCTCACGTGGTTCGAGCGCAAAGTCGTCGCCCACATGCAATCGCGATGGGGCCCTCACCGCGTGGGTCCTCACGGATTGCTCCAGCCTGCGGCCGATGGACTAAAATTTTTGCTGAAGGAAGATCCCACGCCTGCAGGCGTGGACAGGTTCACCTACTACTTGGCCCCGCTGATGGCTTTGGCGCTGGCTCTGACTTCGATCGCGATCATTCCCTTTGGCCCCGATCCCCTGATCATTTTGGGGCACAAGGTCTACCTTGGGATCGTCGATCTCAACATCGGACTGCTGGCTCTATTCGCCATCACCGCGCTGAGCGTTTACGGCGTGGCTTTGGCGGGCTGGTCGTCGAACAGCAAATATCCGCTGCTGGGTGGATTGCGCAGTTCGGCCCAGATGGTCAGCTACGAACTGGCGCTCACGATGTCGGTCGTTGGCGTGTTGCTAATGGCGGGCAGTTTCAGCTTGCGCGATATCGTCAATGTACAAGCGATTCACGCCGACCGCGGAATCTTTGGCTGGAACATTTTCCCGCAAATTCTGGGGTTCATCTGTTTCTTCACGGCTGCCGTCGCGGAAACGAACCGCGTTCCGTTCGACCTGCCGGAGGCGGAATCGGAACTTGTCGCCGGCTTTCACACTGAATATTCGAGCTTCAAGTTCGCGATGTTCTTCATCGCGGAATACACAAGCATGATCACCGTCTCGTCTCTCTGCGCGATCATGTTCTTCGGTGGATGGCTATCCCCCTTCCCTACGGCGTGGACGTTCACTCACTACATTCCGTCGGTGATCTTAATTCCGTTCGGCTTGTGGGTGATCTGGGACGGCATTCGCTACGAGACAATTTTTGGGCGCATCATTCTGCCGGGCGTCGGGACCGTCATTACAATCATCGGCGCAGTGCTGATCGCGTTTCCCGTCATAAACGAATTCATTCAGGGGCCCTTCTGGCTCCTGTCGAAGATTTTCATCTTCCTCTTCGTTTACGTCTGGATGCGCGGTACGCTGCCTCGCTTTCGCTATGACCAGCTCATGTCGTTCGGCTGGAAACTACTCCTGCCAGTTTCTCTGGCGAATGTCGTGATTACCGCCACCATCATCATGCTGAGGGGGCACTAGAATGAACGTGCCTCTGATCGTTTTCTTCGTGTTGGCCGCGATCGCCGTTCTCGGCGCCGTAAGCCTTATCCTGCAAAAGCACCCGATTCACAGTGCGCTATCACTGATCGTCGTGATGGTCGCGCTCGCCGGCCTTTACCTGCTGTCGGGCGCCGAGTTCGTCGCCGCAGTCCAGATCATCGTCTACGGCGGCGCCATCATGGTGCTGTTCGTCTTCGTGATCATGCTCTTGAACGCGGGCGCCGAAGAGCGCACGAGTTTTTCTTCGCTGGCAAAATTTGCCGGGTTGCCGCTGACTGTCGCGTTAATGGGATGCCTCGCGGCTGCGGTGGCCAGTTCGCACGAACAAGTGCAGGCGGCTGCGC
>JAFAZL010000161.1 GCA_019239815.1 Acidobacteriota bacterium | reverse complement strand
ACGGGGAAGTTTGTTGGTTTGATCGCGCTTGACGACATGTTGAAGGGGAGGGCGCGGCATCTGGAGGAAGAGAGGCGGAGGGATCGGCCGCTGCGATTGGAGTTTTTGTTTGGCGGGGAAGAGATGGAGAAGGAGAGGGTGGAGAAGGTGGCGCCGTAGAGCGGCGACCGAGTCACTGAAGAGCCAGAGTAAGGCGTGAATTCAATCTTGCGGACATGGGGCGCACCCTTCGAGGCTCAGGGTAAAGCATCGCTGCGCCCGTACATGTGCTCGTTTATTAGCGAACACGGCGACATTTTAGCGCGCGTCCGTCGCGCTCTCGCGTTCATCAATACAATTGAGACGAACAAATTATGAGTGAGATGGCGACGCAAACACCGGACACTCCGGTTGCGCCTTTGCCGTGGTGGAAGGTGCCTTCGCGGGAGTGGCTTGCGTTTTTGAAGAAGCGCGAGGAACAGGTGTTTCTCGTGCTGACGCTTGTGATTGGGGCGCTGGTCGGGCTGACGGTCGTCGCGTTCATCTGGTTTACGGAGCATGTCGCGCAGCGCGTGTATCCCGTGGGAAGTCCGGGATGGCACCGATTCTTTGCGCCGGTGATCGGTTCACTGGCGATGGGGTATCTCCTTTTCAAATATTTTCCGGATGCGCGCGGGAGCGGCGTGCCGCAGACGAAAGCGGCGCTGTATGCGCGCGGCGGAGTTATTTCGCTCAGCACGGTGCTTGGAAAGTTCTTCTGTACTTCGGTGACGCTGGCGAGCGGCATTCCGCTGGGGCGCGAAGGGCCGTCGGTGCAGGTTGGCGCGGGGCTTTCTTCATTGCTCGGGAGAGCGCTGGGGTTGAGTCCGGCGAAAGTGAAGGCGCTGATTCCGGTAGGTGCGGCCGCGGCGATCGCTGCAGCGTTTAATACGCCGCTGGCGGCGGTGCTGTTTGCCTTGGAAGAAGTTGTGGGCGACATGCACGCGCCGGTGCTGGGGTCGGTGGTGCTGGCGTCAGCGACTTCGTGGGCGATGCTGCGGCTGTTGTTGGGGAACGATCCGCTGTTCAAGGTGCCGAATTATCAGTTGGTGAGTCCGTGGGAGTTTTTGCTGTACGCGTTGCTAGGGGTGTTGGGCGGGCTCATGTCGGTGGCGTTCACGAAGGTACTCACGCGGATGCGCGCAAGATTCATGCGGCTGCCGCGCAAGACGGCATGGATGCAACCGCTCGCAGGTGGGCTGCTGGTGGGGATCATGGGATGGTTTGTGCCGCAGACGCTTGGCGTGGGGTACAAATATGTTGGTGTTTCGCTGAATGGCGGCATGGTGCTGAAGTTGATGCTGTTACTGCTGGTGCTGAAATTTTTTGCGGTGACGGTTTCGTATGCTTCGGGCAATGCGGGCGGCATTTTTGGTCCGGCTTTGTTTTTGGGGGCGATGCTGGGTGGCAGTTTGGGGACGGTTGCACATGGATTCTGGCCGAACCATGTGGCGACGTCGGGCGTGTACGCGCTCGTCGGGATGGGGACGGCGTTTGCGGGGATCGTGCGCGCACCGATGACTTCGGTGGTGATGATTTTTGAGACGACGCGCGACTATGCGGTGATCGTGCCACTGATGATTTCGAATCTGGTGAGTTTTTTTATTTCGTCCCAATTGCAGCCGGATCCGATTTACGAGGTGCTGGCGCACCAGGATGGGATTCACCTACCGACGGGCGATTCGCGAGAAATCGAGGGGCAGCGGCGGGTGGCGCAGGCGATGCGGGCGGCGGACGCGGTGTTGCCATGCTCGATGACGGTGAGCGACGCTTTGGAACAGGTGCGGAACAGCGCGATTCATGCGTGGCCAATTAGCGACCAGCCAGGCGTGGTTGCGGTGGTCAGCAGGAATGCGCTGGAGAAGGTGGCGAGCGACGGTGGGGGCGCGGGGAAGCTGGAGCAGTTCGCGACGGCACCGGAGTTTCCGCATCTGCATTCGGATCATTCGCTCAGCGTGGCGCTGGACCGATTGGGGTCGTCGAGATTGGATGCGTTGCCGGTGGTGAGCCGGGCGGATCTGCATAAGTTGGAAGGGATTGTAACGTTGCAGGATGTGCTGAATCTGTATGGGTTTGGCGGGACGATTGGGGAGAAGGCGGAGGGTTGAGGGGACGCTAAAGCGCCGCACTTCATATAGCCTCTAGTTAACTATAGATAGTAGTGGCGAAATGATTTATACTTCGCGGCGGCGCGTTGCTGCGGCTGCGGAGAACTATGCTCTTTAAGACGCTCAGTGCTTCCGTTTACGGTATCGATGCTTATCTCGTTGAGGTGGAGGTCGATGTCGGTTCGACGAGGATGAACGATTTCAACGTAGTTGGCTTGCCGGACAATGCGGTGAAGGAGAGCCGGGAGCGGATCAAGTCGGCGCTGAGGAATTGCGCGTTCGAATTTCCGCATGGGCAGGGTGTGACGATCAACCTGGCACCGGCGGATGTGCGGAAGGAAGGGTCGGCGTTCGATTTGCCGATGGCGATGGGGCTGGCAGGCTGCATGGGGCATTTTTTTGGGAAGCCGCTGGATAAGACCATGTTTCTCGGCGAGCTTTCGCTGGACGGAACTGTTCGCTCGGTGAAGGGCGCGTTGTCAGCGACGTTGGCTGCGAAGGAAGTGGGGATCAAGGCGATTGCGGTACCGGAGTCGAACGCGCGAGAGGCGGCAGTGGTGGAGGGCGTGGATGTGTTTGCGGTGAAGTCGCTGCCGCAGGCGGTGGACCTGGTGAATTCGCCGGAGTCGTTTACGCCGGTGCGCGTGGATGCGCGCCTGATGCTGTCGGAAGCGGCGGAGTATGCGGTCGACATGCGCGACGTGCATGGGCAGATGGCGGCGAAGCGGGCGCTGGAAGTGGCGTGCGCGGGTGGGCACAACATTTTGTTCATCGGGCCGCCGGGCGCGGGGAAGACGATGCTGGCGAAGCGTATCCCGACGATCTTGCCGCCAATGTCGCTGGAAGAGGCGATTGAGACGACGCGGATTCATAGTGTGGCCGGAGTGCTGGAGGATGCGCGCGGGCTAGTGGGGACGCGGCCGTTTCGCTCGCCACATCACACGATCAGTGATGCCGGATTGATCGGTGGCGGGGCAGTGCCTCGGCCGGGCGAAGTGTCGCTGGGGCATAACGGCGTGCTGTTCTTGGATGAGCTGCCGGAATTTCAGCGAAATGTGCTGGAAGTGATGCGGCAGCCGCTGGAGGACGGGTCGGTGACGATTGCGCGGGCGGCAGTGTCGGTGACGTTTCCGTCGCGGTTCATGCTGGCGGCGGCGATGAATCCGTGTCCGTGCGGGTATCACGGAGACCCGACGCGGGAGTGTCATTGCACGGGGGCGATGATTCAGAGGTACGTGTCGAAGATTTCGGGGCCGTTGCTGGACCGCGTCGATATTCAGATCGAAGTGCCCGCGGTGAAATACAAGGAACTGCGGGCGCCAGCGCCTTCGGAGGATTCGGCGGCGATCCGTGGACGGGTGATGGAGGCGCGGGCGCGGCAGGCGGAGCGGTATCGCGCGGAGAAGAATACGCACTGCAACGCGCAAATGATGCCGAAAATGATTCGAAAGTTTTGTGTGATACCGCCGGAGGCCGAGAAGCTGCTGGAGAATGCGATTGTGAAGCTGGGGCTGTCGGCGCGGGCGCATGACCGGATCCTGAAGGTGGCGCGGACGATTGCGGACCTCGATGCGGCGGAGAATATTGCTTCGAAACACTTGAGCGAGGCGATTCAATATCGCGCGCTGGACCGGAATTATTGGACCTGATTGGCGGTCTTCCTCATTGGGCGATACGCGTACACTGGCTCCGGCGG
>JAFAZL010000156.1 GCA_019239815.1 Acidobacteriota bacterium | reverse complement strand
GCCGTTGCGGACAAGGCGGAGCGCGTTCGCGGTGTCGGAACTCGCCACTTCGTAGGAATGACCGCCATCAACAATCACCATACCCATCTTGCCGTAGAGAGGCGAGAAATCGATTTCCCGGGAGTCGCCGATTATGAGTTCAATGCGATTGCGGATCGATGGATCGTGAAGGAAGGCTTCACCAGGGATGTAGTCGGGATAACGCGCGCCTGCGACATTGGAGGCTGCGTCGGTATTGCGACCTATGTCGACGGTGTAGATTTTGTCGGGCGTGTTGAGCGCGAGGTTGTAGGTGGTGCGGCCGGTGAAGGTGCCGAACTCGAGAATGGGAGAAAATCCGGTGCGCGCCAGACAGCAGAGAAACACCAACGAATTGTTGTTGGTGAGATGTCCCCATTTCCAACCGATCTTCGCGAGCTGAATCGGCTGGTTGAAAATGTCAGTCAGCGCCGCGTCGGCGCGCGCGATTGTCCTCATCGAAATTCACTCCGTTGATTTTCGAGAGGGAATTGGGTCGTTACGCGACTGGGCAACACACACTACGGAAAATGCGCGAGGAAGGGAACTGCTGCCGTGCTGAAACGTCTTCCACAAGCAGACGCTTCGCAGCCAATCATAACAGTGCGGGAGAAAGCAAAGCGCCACAGTTCGACCGCTGATGCCGAATTGCCAACCGTGCGGCGAAATGCGGCGCGCTAGATCGCGGGTTTTCCGTTGTCGGGAGGAGGAGCGGTGGTGGCAACCCGCTTCAGCGAAAAATTCACGGTCCCGGCGAAGGGCTTGCGATCGTTGTCGAGCTGTTTGATTTCGCTGTCGCCGACGCGGAGAAAGTTGGTGACGCCGCTGCCCGTCTTGGGCTTCAAGACATAAACGCTTGCCGATGCGTCGCTAGGCGTGCCTTTTTCGAGCGCCCAGGTACCGGTTTCGTTATACGAACTCTTTCGGTCTTGATAAGCGCGATGGATGATGTAAAGCCCTTGTGTATCCTGCGCAGTCGCGGCGAAGAGTTTCACAGTCGTGTCAATTCCAGGACAGTCTGCGCACGGCAGTACACCGCGGTAGGCTGCGATCAGCTTGCCGTGCGGGCTCGGCGATGCTTTCTGCTGCGCCGCGTCTTGTGCAAGGGCCGGAGCTGACAACATGCCGATCGAGAGAATGGAAGCTACAGCGAGGATGGCTGTTCTCGCAATTCGCTTGGAAAAACGCATGTACCCTCCAGATTTAGTCGTCAAATCTTTCAGTCCGCACGCAGGGCCTGGATCGGATCAATTTTCGCAGCGCGCATCGCCGGACGCAGCGACGCTCCGACGCCGGCTGCGGCCAGAACGATAACCGCAGTCAGCACCGGAACAAAACTTGTTGCGCCCGCACCGAAGAGCAGATTGCGTGCCACGTACTTCATCGCTTCGATCAGCGCGAGGCCGGGAACGATTCCCGCAATCAAGATAACCAGCGTTCGTTCGAGCACCAGGCGATATAGATCGGTGGGCGTCGCGCCTACGGCGACGCGAACTCCGATTTCCGCCGTCCGGCGCGTCACCATGAAGGAAAGTAAGCCATAAAATCCGAGAACAGCGAGCCCCAGCGCCAAAAATCCGAAAGCGCCGGTCAATCGCGCCAGCAAAATCTCGCGAGACAGTCCTTCGCTGTAGGCAAAGTTCAGCGGGGCGATCGATTGGATTGGCAAATCGGGTTCAGCGGCGGCGAGTTCGCTGCGGATCGACGCGAAGAGCGAGGCAGGATCGCCCGCGGCGCGCACCATGATCGTGTCGGCGAACGCCGGGCGCTGTTCGAGCGAGAAGTACGCGACGGGTGGCGCCGCCGAGCGCAAGTTATCGACGCGCGCGTCTTCGACTTCGCCGACGACAAGGTATGTCGAATCGTCCGGCGCGGCGCGATAGCCGATGCGGTGGCCAATCGGGCTTTCGTCGCCGAAGAGCTGACGCGAGAATGCGCGGCTCAAAATCGCGACGTGTTGCGAATCCGGCAAATCGCGCGCGTCGAACTCGCGGCCTGCGATGAGCGGAATTCCCATCGTGTGAAAGTATCCGGCGCCGACGTGATTCTCTTCGCCGTGCATTTGTTTTTCGGGAATGTCGGAACGGCCGGCGACATGGATGGCCGTGTTCCAGATGCAGGCGGGGATCTCGCACATCTGCACGGCGACGTCGTTGACGCCGTGAATCTGCCTAATTCGATCGAGTGCACGTGCGTATAAAGCAGGCAAGTCGTCTTCGTGGAAGTGCGAGTCGCCGAGGTCGAGGCGAATGGTGATCAGGCGGTCACGATCTAATCCGGCGTTCACGTGGCTGAGACTGAGCAGTGTTTGGGCAAACATCGCGGCAGTGCCGACGGCCAACAACGAAAAGCTGACTTGCCCCGCGAGCAGCAAGCTCGACCATGTCCGTGACTTGGGTCCGCCGAGGGAACCAGATGCGGCTCGGGATGTCATGCTTTCCGACAAATCGGTGCGCGTCATGTGCCAGGCCGGCAAAACGCTGCAAGCCAGCAACGCGAGCAGCAGCAGTAGCGCGCCCAACCCAAAAAACGCCCAGCTGGATTCGAGATTCAGGTCGATGGAAGAGCCGCTGCTCGAGGCCCATCGCAGTAACAACGCGCTTGCGGTTTGGCCGATTGCGACTGCGAGGATTGCGCCGGCAGCGGCGAGCAAAAATCCTTCGGCGACAAGTTGCCGCAGAAGCTGCCAGCGATTGGCGCTGAGCGATGCGCGAACGCTCAGTTCACGCCGGCGGCTCAAGAGGCGCGCGAGCTGCAAATTTGCAATGTTGACGCAACCAATCAACAAAACCACGGCGGCCATGGCCATCAAGACGAGAAGCGCGGGGGAATATTCGTTTCGAAGCGTGCCTTCGCCACCCGCGGCGGAGACCAACTGGACGTTGCTTTGCAGAACTTGCGCGCGTTCGCGATTGTCTTTCGAAATCGCGGCGAGTTCGGCGAAGTCGGGTTGTAGAACTTGCGTCCATCGCGCGGCGGTTTGCGGCTGGGTTGCGGCGTCCGGTATGCGCGCGATCAGCCAAAGCCAGTACACGTTGGATTGACTCAGATACGATCCGCCAATATCCGCGCCAGTGCCAGGACCCGTCGAATCGAACCATGTTCGGAATTGGAGCGTCGATTGGGCGGAGAGAGGCAGCCAGACGTCGACCGCCGAGCCTATGACGACGCCTGAGAATTTCTCGGGTGCGATGCCCACGACTACGACGGGGACACCATTCACGACAAGCTTACTTCCAAGAATGTTTGCGTCGGAGCCGAACGCCCGTTGCCAATAAGCTGCACGCAAGACGATTGGTATTTCAGCATCTCCCGTGGTGTCGTCGCCGTCGCGAAAAAAGCGTCCGCGTTCCAGCACGAGTCCGAGCACGTCGAAGAAGTTGGAAGAAACAAGCTGAAAGCGCACGCGTTCCGACGCGTGGGCTGTGGCCTTCAGCAGCCCTTCGGAGATTCCTGAACGAGCGATGAGCGACGATGAGCCGGATGGTTCACGTTGCAGCTTTTTGTATGCCGGAAAGGAGAAGAACCACTGCGCATCAAACGGCGATTTGACCGCGTGGATGGAATAGAGCTGCTCCGGCGCGGCGACAGGCAATTTTGCGAACAGAACGGCGTGCAGGAGTTGAAAGATGGCGAGGTTCGCGCCGATGCCTGCGCCAAGTGTCAAAATTACGGTCAGCGCAAATGCGGGCGCGCTGCGAAGCTGTCGAAAGGCGTAACGAAGGTTGGTCATCCGGTTGAACACCTTACGCTATAAGCTCACGCGCGGACGCGTAGCATGAGCATACGCGATGATCGTTCTGCGCTTACCAAATCGTGCAGCGATGTTCCTCGGAGCGAACCATTGCGTCACCGGCTTTGCAGCTGAACGCTTTCTGAAATTCAGGCAGATTGCTGAGCGGACCGAGCACGCGATACTTGCTGATGGGATGCGGATTGGTCAGGACGAATTGCCGCTGTGCGTCGGGACGAATTTCGTCGCCGCGCGCTTGCCCCCACGAGATGAAAAATTGTTGCTCGGGAGTGAAGCCGTCTTTGTTGGCGGGACGCGGCTTGCCTTCCATCGATTTTTCGAAAGCGAGATAGGCAAGTTTCACGCCGCCGAGATCGCCGATGCTTTCGCCTTCGACCAATTTGCCGTTTTCATGCAGACCACCATCAACGGTGTATCCGCTGAATTGGTCGATGATGCATTTGCCGCGGTCCTGGAATTTTTTGTAGTCGTCGGGCGTCCACCAATTTTTTAGCTCGCCGGTGGCGTCGAACTGCGCGCCTTGGTCGTCGAAGCCATGCGAAATCTCATGGCCGATCACTGGGCCGATGCCGCCGTAGTTCACGGCGTCGCTGGCATTCACGTCGAACATGGGTGGAAGCAAGATGCCGGCGGGGAAGACGATTTCATTGAGTTGCGGATTGTAGTAGGCGTTGGAGGTTGGCGTGGTCATGCCCCAGCGACCGCGATCGACGGGCTTGCCGATGAGCTTCGCGTCATCTTTCACGGCGAAACGGCGGGCGGAAACGACGTCGGCCCAATAGGCATCGCGCGTGATTTCGACGGTGCTGTAATCCTTCCACTTGTCGGGATAGCCGACTTTCGGATTGAAGGTTGCGAGTTTCTCGAGCGCTTTCTTTTTGGTTTCGTCGCTCATCCATGTGAGCGTTTGAATGTCGTCGTGGAGTGCGAGCAGGATGTTTTTGACCATTTCCTGCATGCGGGCTTTGGCTTCGGGTGAAAAAGTTTTCTCGACGTATTTTTTGCCGAGCGCTTCGCCGAGGTCGTTGTCGGTGGCTTCGACGCAGCGCTTCCAGTGCGGTTTCATCTCCGCCGCGCCCTGCAAATATTTGTGGAAGAAGGCAAAGTTTTCCTCCACGAAGGGTGTCGAGAGCGAGGGTGCGGCCGAGAGCAGAACCTGCCACGTCAGATACGCTTTCCAGTCGCCGATCGAAGTCTCTTTTAGTTCTTTTTGAAACTGCTCGAAGAACTTTGGCTGATCGACGTTGATGGGCACGTCTGGGCTGAGACTTAGCGTCTCGAAATATGTGCTCCAGTTGAAGCTCGGCGTCAGCTTTTGTACGTCATCGAGCGTCATTTTGTGATCGGTGGCGTGCGGGTCGCGCAACTCCACGTTCGTGAGCGAGGCGCCGGCGAAGGCGGTTTCCATGCGCATCACGATTTTTGCGTTGGCTGCGGCGGTCTCTTTGTCGGTTCCAGCGAGCACGAACATCGCGGCAACGTGCTGGAGATATTTTTCGCGCGTCTCTTTGGATTTGGCGTCGTCTTTGAAGTAATAGTCGCGTTCGGGAAGGCCGAGTCCGCCGGCGCCAGCGTCGGCGATCACCGATTGCGGATTGTGCGGGTCCTGGCTGGAGCCGAAAGTGAAGGGGACGAAAATCGCTTCTTCGTTGAGTTTTTGGATCACTGGCTGCAGATCTTCTGTGGACGCCATCGAACGAATCCAAGCCATTTCGCGTTCGAGCGCTTTGACGCCGAGTGCGTCGATCGCTTTTTGATCCATACAGGCGGCGTAATAGTCGCCGATGAGGCGCTCGGTTGATTTTGGCGGCTCGCTTGGCGCTTTGGCGGCGGCTTCTTCGAGGATTCCGTGCAGGATGTCTTTTGTCGCTTCGCCGGACGCCCAACGTTTGCTCCAGATCACCATCGATGCGGGAATCGGATTTTTCGAGCGCCAGGTGCCATTCGCGAAATCGTAGAAGTCGTTACACGGATTCGCCTTGCGATCGAGGTCGGCGACGTCGATGCCGTGGAGCGGTTTCTCCTGCGCGTAAAGCGGCGCGGAGATCAGAATTGCAGCGGCGACAAGAGCAGTTGCGATATATCGCATGAGGGCCTCGAGCATGTTGGAAATTGCTTCGCCGAGATTACCTACGAAGCGCGTAGAAGTCCACGGACGAAACGGACGAAGGTGGGACGCGGACGGCATGTTTTCGCGAGCAGCGTTGCGTGGTCAGATTTGCGACTAGCTTTTTGGGAATTTTTTGGCGAGGAGCTCGAGGGCGCGGTCGAGAGTTTGGCGGTTTTTCCAAAAGTCGGCCCAAAGATCGCCGACTTTCGCGATACGGTCGTTGAAATTGCGCAAGGTGAATTGTTCGGCGGAGATGTTGGTGGTGAGTTCTTCGGGCGTGAGAGGCGTTGAGACGGTTGCCTTTGGAAAGGCTCGGACGGAGTAGGCGCAGGCTAACGGTTTGCCGCTGGCGTTTTGCAGGGCGTCGATCAGGATGCGGCCTTTGGGACGCTTGCTGACGGTGCGTTCGAATGTTGTCAGCTTCGGATTTTCGGATGCGACGAGACGTCCGACGACTTCGGCGAAGGTGCGCGTTTGCTCGAATGTGTATTTTGGCTCGAGCGGAATGAAGATGTGAAAACCCGATGCGCCTGAGGTTTTCATGTAGCATCGCATCTTGATGGATTTCAGCATAGCGTAGACTTCGCGCGCGATGTGCATCACGTCGGAGAAAGGCGTGTCGTCGGTCGGGTCGAGATCGAAGAAGACATAGTCGGGGCTTTCCTGGCTTTGGGCACGGCTCGACCAGGGATTGTGGTCGATGCAACCGAGGTTCGTCAGATAGAGGAGCGTTGCCCGCGAATTACAGAGGATGTATTGCATCTCGCCGCCGCGTTCGTCGGAGGCGACGGTTGCGGTTTGGATCCAGTCGGGGAGATACGACGGAGCTTCCTTTTGAAAAAATGCTTTGCCGTCGACTCCGTCGGGATAGCGGCGCAGGACCATCGGGCGATCCTGCAAGAACGGCAGGATGTAGCGCGCCATGCGGTAGTAGTAGGCGAGAAGTTCGCGCTTTTTGACGCGGACCTCGGGGAAATAAATCTTGTTGAGGTTGCTGAAGTGAAGGCGCTGACCGTCGGATTCCACGTCCATCGTTTCTTTGGTGCCGCTGCGCAGTTCGTTTTCGATCTCAACTTCGCGACCAGAGGATATCGAGACGGTTTTGCCGGTGATTTTCGGCGACGATTCCGAGCTCTTTGCCGATTTTTGTTTGCTGCGTTGGGTTTTGTTCTCGGCCTTGGGTTCCTCGGCAAGAAACTCTTCGCTCTCGTGTTCCTCTACTACCTCTGAAGGCGCCACTTTCGTCGGTTTTTCTTTCGCTTTCTTCGGCACCGGGTTTTCTTTTTCTGCCTTTGACTCGAGTGCGGAGGTGCTTTCGGGCTTCGCGTCTTCCATCGTGCAGTCTTTCGCTGCGCGATCGGTAAGCAGGCTAAGGAAAACTGGAGCGCGCAGATGATTATCGTTGGTCCAGTTCGCATACTTCACGCGAGCGACCAATTCAGGCTCGACCCAATAGACATTTTCGCGCAATCCTGGCGGCTTGACGAACGGTGACTTCTCGGTCCGCAATTTCTCTAGTTGCTTGAGGATCTCCTCTTGTTTGTTTTCGTCGAATCCTGTACCGACACTGCCGATAAATTTCAGCTCTTTGCCTTCGTGGAGGCCGAGAACGAGCGCGCCGAAAAATTTGCGGCTGCCGCGGCCTTCGGTGTACCCGGCGACAACAGCGTCGACTTCGCTGACGATTTTCAGCTTCACCCAGGTGGAAGTGCGCGCGCCGGCGTAGGTACTGTTTTTGAGCTTGGCGATGATGCCTTCGAGGCCTTTGCTGCGCGCGGCTTCGTAGAGCGCCTCGCCTTGATCCGGGATGTGCTCCGAGAAATGAAGGCGCTCATTTGGCGACAAGACCTGCTGTAGGAAATCTTTGCGATCGACCAGCGGCACACGCCGCAAATCGTATCCGTCGGCGTACATCACATCAAACGCGAAGTAGTCGAGCGGAACGGACTGCATCAACTGCCGCGACGGGTTCTGAACACCGAGGCGGTGTTGCAGCGTATGAAAGTTGCTGCGGCCGTCGGAGTCGAGCGTTACGATTTCGCCGTCGATGATGGCTTCGCGGACGCGAAACCGTGCGGCCATGTCTTTGAACTCGGGGTATTCGAGCGTTACGTCGCGACCCGATCGCGCCCACAGCGTCGTCTTGCCGTTCTCGACTTGGGCGATGGCACGGACGCCGTCCCATTTGATTTCGAAGACCCAGTTGGGACTTGAGAAAGGTTTGTCGCCGAGTTCGGCGAGCGTCGCCCGCACGCCGCTCGGCATCTTCGGCATCGGTGTTTCGACCGCACCCGGCAACGCGGAAGGATCGACAGCGCGACGTTCCCGTGATGCTGGACGCCCTTTTCGAATATCTTCCAGCGTGCGGCCGGTGACCACGGATTCGGCGTGCTGCTCGGCGTCCCATTTCGCGTCCACGAAGGCGTCGCGATGCTTGATCAGGAGCCATTCGTTTTTGTTGCCGGGCTTCTTCAGCTTCACGAGGACGAAACTGCCGCGAAGTTTTTCGCCGTTGAGCTGAAACTTAAAGTCGCCTTTCGCGAGTTGGTCTTTGATACTGAGCGTTCCCTCCGGCGCATACGTGCCCTGGTCCCATATGATCATTTCACCGCCGCCGTATTCCCCTTTGGGGATGGAACCTTCGAATTTTCGGTATTCGAACGGATGATCTTCGGTTTGCATCGCAAGGCGTTTATCGTTGGGATTGAGCGACGGTCCCTTGGGGACGGCCCACGATTTCAAAA
>JAFAZL010000897.1 GCA_019239815.1 Acidobacteriota bacterium | reverse complement strand
TCGGACCTTGCCATTTCTGGTAGGTCTTAAACGCGTCCCAGTCGAGACCCATTGTTTCGTACACGGTATGGAGAAAGCTGTCGGGATACGGCGGCTGGAAGTGAACCGAGGCTTGCGGTGCGTAAAGCGTGTGGCCGTCGACGACGAATTCGTTGCGCTTGGCGACGCCGCCGAAGATGTGAGCGTTGTCCAGGATTAGGCAGGTGCGCTGCGCGTCAGCCTGCTTGTTAAAAAACATTCCCGCCGATAAACCGGCGTGACCGCCGCCGACCACGACGCAGTCGTAAACCTCGTTTGTCTCGGTGAAGTCGGTGGGTTCTTTGTCGAATTTGCCGTCGCGGACGCCGTGCGCGCCTTGAAGAACTTGTTCGGTATTTCCGGCCGACCCTTTGTAGTCGCCCTCACCCGAGTAACCGGTCCAACCTGCGACGGGCTGCGGTCCTTGTGTTGGAGTTTGTCCCTGCGCGGCCATCGAGAACGGACATGCCGCTCCGGCGGCGAACGCCGCGGAGGTCATGAGCATTCCGTCGAGAAAATCACGACGCGAAATGGGCTCGTTCAGACCAAGCATCTGGTCACGACGAGGACAGTGCGCCATCGGCCGTACTCCTCCCGCCCGACACTCGACTTTGCCGGGAAACCGCCCCATCGTCGCGCCTCGACGCGCGACGATGCTTTACTTTCGTTTCGTAACCAATACTTTCGTTTTGGGTGTAAGTGATGCGAAGTTATGGGAAGCGGGGCGTAATGTCAAGAGAAAACAGGACGTTAGAGAATGCCAATATTCGCTGCGCTGTATTGGCGAATTTGATGTAAAACCGCGGCAAAACGCGCGGGGCGGGCAGAATTAGATCGTCCGGTCATGGCTCGATACATGGCGAGAGAGTGAAAATGCCCGGCGTCCTTTCGATTTGTTGCGAGTTGTTTCTTGCGCCGTCGCGATGGCGGCGTGGTAGGATGCGCGTCGGAAGGCGGCGCAGCGTGCTCGGCGTGGTGGTTTCTGCGGTGAGAGTTCGCCTAAAGCTAGGTGAGGTGCCATGAAAAAATCCATCGGCGACAACATGATTCCCAAGAGCTGGCAGTTCGAGCGGGGGCTGGAACTGGTGAAGAAAGCCGGCTTTGACGGCATCGAGCTATGGCTCGGCGATGTACCGTGGTTCACGATGGACACGACCGACGCGCAGGTGACGGAGTTGCGGCGTAAGGTAGAGAACGCCGGACTCGTCGTATCGAACGTTTCGACCGGGCTGCACTGGGAGACGTCGCTTTCGTCGCGCGATCCGAATGTGCGCGCCAAGGCGATCCGGATCGTGGAGCGCGAGATTGAGACGGCGCAGTTGACAGGATGCGATGCGATTCTGGTCGTCGCTGGTCTGGTGACGCAAGAGGTTCCCTACAACGAGGTGTATCAACGCTGCGTCGATGCGATGAAGCAGCTCGCGCCGACCGCTGCGAAGGCGAAGGTCAAAATCGGCTGCGAGAATTGCTGTTCGGAGCAGCGATTTCTCATCACACCGCGCGAATTCTGGACATTTTTGAATGAGGTCGATAGCCCTTCGGTGGGAATCCACCTCGACGTCGGCAATATTCACGACACCGGCTTCGCCGAACAGTGGATCGAGATGCACGGTCCGCGCATCACGCGCATTCATTTGAAGGACGTGATGAAAAAACGCGGTCGCTGCTGCGACACCGTCTACACCAGCCTGTTCATCGGCGACAACAATTGGCCCGCGATTCGCGCCGCCATCAAGAAGGTGAACTACGACGGCTGGCTCATTGCCGAGATGGAAGCGCGCTACAAATACGCGCAAGATCAACAATTTTTCGATACGGCCGCCGACATCGACCGCCTGATCGCAGGAACCCTGTAATGCTGCGGCCTCGACGTGGTGCGAGAGTGGGTCGATGAAAGTATCGCGTCGCGAATTCGTGAGCACTGCGGGCTGCGCCGCGAGTGCGAGTTTGTGTGCGCTTCCAACTTTTGGGTTCGCTGCGAACAATTCCGGTTTGCGCGCTCCCGCGAGTTGCGCTTTGTTGGATTTGAAATCGAATTGCGTATTACGCGAATCGCTCGAAGGATATCGAATTGGACTTGGCACCGAACATCGCTCGCTATCCGAGGGCGGCCTGGACGCACTGGGCGTTCACGGGACCATCATCGTTCCCGCCGTGGGAACGATCGACTTAGCTACCGCGAGTGCCCTCACGGCTGCACTCAACTCAGGAGCCACGGTCGTGTTGGAATCGGGTGCGGCATTTCTCAGTGCTTCGGATTTCGCTGCGCATCATTCGGTTCTGGCCGAATATTTTGGTATCTCGATCGGCCGATCAACGGAACTCTGGATGGCGAATGCTCCGAAGCGTATCCCTGGCGATAGCCTGAGACGGACTGGAAAACAAACGGCGGCGGGCCACGAGTCCGTTCCATATGTCACTTATCAGTGGCCGCATGAAACATGCGTGCGCGATTTCAGCCGCGCGATTCCAGTTTCCGCAAAAACCGGACGCGCGATTGCTCACTTGGGTGAACTTCCAGTCGCGTGGAGCAAGTCGATTGGCAACGGCAAATTCGTTTACCTCGGATCGCCGATTGGACCCGCAATCCGTGCGGGCGACGCCGAAGCCCATGCGTGGCTGCGCGCCATCATCGCCAAATCCGTCTGAAGCAGCGCGAATCGTAAGCTTCAGGAGCATCGGATGCATCTGATGAGAAAGCGCTTTTGCCTGCAGTCGTTGCCGCCTTGAACCACCCTCACTGAGCATCGCGGATTCCAAAGTCTTCGGCTGATCCTCAATTCTCATCGGCAATTGCATTTCCTTCGGCGATACACTGATTCGTTTAAGCAAGCCTCCCAGAAGCACCCGATTGCGCATGCCGCTTTCGCGAGTGACCATCAACCCTAAATCACGCGGATTCCCCGGCCGCCGCCCGAAAGGAAGCTGACATGAGCAACCAAACTGGCGATCGTTACACATGTACGGATC
>JAFAZL010000884.1 GCA_019239815.1 Acidobacteriota bacterium | reverse complement strand
GACAGCCGCGCGTCCTATTGTCCCGTCCCCAAGATGCACGTCCGCTTCGACGGTCGGATTCCCGCGTGAATCGAGTATCTCTCTGCCCACTACTTTTACGATTTCCATTTGCGCGACTTTCACTGTATCAGGCGCTTAGCGCGCACGTTACAATGGATTATCAACCGCAATCAACGCATGCTTGCGGGTGGAAGGTGGTGACTTTTATTGGCAGAAGTCCATCTGCAAGATGGCGAAACGCTTGAGAGCGCCTTGCGGCGTTTCAAGCGGAAAGTGCAACAGGAAGATATCGTCAAAGAGATCAAGCGGCACTCTTTCTACCTAAAACCTGGAGAGAAGCGCCGCACCAAAGAAGCCCTTGCACGCAAGCGAAACCGCAAAAAACGTCCGCGCGAGATCGAATAAAACCAACCCCGCGCGCCTAACCTGAGCCGCGCGCGTAAGCAAGCGACTGACATACTTACACGGCCCGCGATTTCAGCGGGCCTTTGCTTTCCTGGGAAGATCTGCATGAACGCTGCAGTCTTTTTTGATACGAACGTTCCGGTTTACGCAGCAACGGGTCGTGAACCCGTCTAATTAGTTCGCTGGCCTAGAAGCGCAGTCAGCTGCCGAGCAAAGGGCGCTTTACCTCGGTTCTCGCGAAACGACAATACCGCTACAGACGCTAATCGCCCATCGCGCCGACTTCTTCGCGTTCCTCGGCCTGCGCTGGTTTCGCAGCGGAACCGAGCAGCCCATCCAGAGGCACAAACCCCTCGACCTTCTTTTCGCCGAGCACGTGCTCCCGGTACAAGCGCATCATCTTCTCGTCTTCCAGTTTTTTCTTCAGCGCCTCATCGCGGGCGCGCATCTTCTCTTCGCGCGCGTTCTTGGCGATGCCCTTCAACTCGAGATCATGCTGGCGATCCGCTTTCACATGCTCCTCGACGAGCACCAAGCTGTGATCCTTGCTGTGCAGAGGCACGGCCTTATTGCCCGCGAAGATCTCATGACGTCCGTGCTCCTCGTACCACTTGGTCAGCGTAGCCGTCATGTGCATCTTTTCGATGATGTTCCGCCAACCGACGCCAGTGTTATAGGCGCAAAAAGAAATTTCACCCTCTTGCGTCGCGTAGGGAATGATGCACTGCTCGGTGCGGCGGAAATCGTAGTTGAACAGATCCTGAAACCACATGCCGGCGATGAACAGAAAATTCCAGCGGTCTGCCCGGCGCTTGTCGATATCGGCTTTCGTGCGGTCGCCCGTTACCTTCCCGTACTCTCCGCTTTGGGCCTTTTTCGACATGCCGAAACACTTGTCAAACTTGGCAATCAAATCCGTCAGCCTGAAGTGCGTAGGCGCTTGGAAGGGATTGTAATTGCGCAGCAGGGCGAGCGTTACGCCCAGCACAGAGAGGAAGCGCCCGCGCGCCGCATCGTTGATCCGCGCAATGTCTTTCGCCAACTGATCGGCATGCAAGAACGCCGTGACAGGAACGTGCTCCTTGGTTTCCTTGTCGCACATAACGGCCATGCCGATACCGCAGTTCGGATGGCAACCGCAGCTCAACTGTCCCCAGTCCGCAGTGGGGCCGTGTACCAGGTCGGCAAAATCCGAAAACGTGCTCATGAAGCTGATCGGGAACCAATCCCGCGTCGGCACCCCGATGCCTGTCTGGTCTTTCACATCATGAGCGAGATGAGAAAGGGTATAACGTTGCGCTTTTCTGCGTTCTTCTGTAATCGCTTCGTCGCGACCGGTAAATGAAACCGGCTGGAATGAAAGGAACGGAATTTTCTTCGGGTTGTCGAGAGCGAATTGCACGACGTGCCCGACCTGCTCGTTATTGATGCCGTTCAGGATCGTGATGACAGGAACGATGTCGACGCCCGCCTTCCACAAATTCTCAATGGCGCGCAATTTGACATCGAACAGATTGCCCACCGCGCGGTGCGAATTGGCCGCATTGCCGATTCCGTCAAACTGCAGGTATGCGTATCGAAGACCGGCTTCCGCGGCGGCCTTACAAAATTCGGGGCTCTTTGCGAATTCGATGCCGTTCGTCGCTGCTTGAACGCTGTTGTATCCGACTTCCCGCGCATAGCGTACGGCGTCTATGAAATAGGGAGAAAGCGTCGGCTCGCCCCCCGAAAACTGCACCGACATCTGCCGTCGAGGCTTAATCGAAATAGCGTTGTCGAGAAGCGTTTTGATATCTTCCCAGCTCAATTCGTGGACAAAGCCGACCTGATTGGCATCCATGAAGCACGGGTCGCACATCATGTTGCAGCGGTTGGTCAGGT
>JAFAZL010000858.1 GCA_019239815.1 Acidobacteriota bacterium | reverse complement strand
GGGCACTTGTTTGTTTTGTCGAAGAACGAGTGGCTGCCGATGGAGACGTTGTTTCAGGTGACGGAGACTTCGCCGTTTTACAACGAGAAGAATCCGGCGTCGGTGTTCTACGCGGAATCTTGGGCGACGGTGCACTACATGCTGCTTGATCCGGAGGCGCGGCGACAGGGATTGCTGAGGAAATATCTGATGGCGTGGGATTCGGGTGCGGATGCGGTTTCGGCCGGACGAACGACGATGGGAGATTTCGGCGCGTTCGAATTGAAAGTGAAGAAATATGTCGGGCAGGCGAATTGGCGGCCGGGAGTTGTACTTTCCGGTGTTGGAGGATTGGAAGAGGCGTCGTGGACGACGCGGCAGCTCGCGCCAGCGGAGGTGCTCGCTGTACGCGGCGACTATTTCACGCATCGACGAATGATGAATGAAGCGCGGCCTCTGCTGGAACAAGGGGCGACGAATGGTTCGGAGATCGCGGCGACGCACGAGGCGCTCGGATACTTTTGTTTCCGGAACAGCGATTTTGTCTTGGCGCAGGAACAAATGGAGCGCGCGATCGCGTTAGGTGCGAGTGAATTCGAACCGTATTTTGTTCTGGGCTCATTGGAGTTGCGGGATGTGACGGCCTCGGTGGACAGCACCGCGGACGCACTGAAGAATCTCAAGCGTGCTGCAGAATTGAATCCGAATTTTGCGCCGACATTTGAGGCTCTGACGCAGGCTTATGCGCGCTCGGCGGAGACGCAGGGGAAGGCATTAGAAGCGGCGGAGAAGGCGGTGAAGTTAGATGCAGAGTCGCGAAGTTATCGGGTGAATCTGGCTTACACACTGTTGAACAACGGAAAGACGGAACAGGCGAGGGCCGTGGCGGAGAAGTTGGCGGCTACGTCCACGTCGAAAGATGACGAGCGGTCGGCACGGTCGGTGCTGGATGCGATTAGCGATGAGGAAGACTGGGAGAAGTCGGGGGTGCATGAGGGAGTCTTGCGAGAATTCGGGCCGCCGGGTGGAGATGCGGCGTCGGCAGGCGGCAGTGCTGCGAATTCCGCCGCCGCGAACGGTGCGAAGTCGGGAGAATCGTCGGGTGAGACCGCGGTTACTTCGCGAAGACAGCTGGGTCCGCCAGAGTGGATGGCGGTAGAGGGTTCGATTGCGGCTGTGGAGTGTGCGCGGAGTCCGGAACTGACGCTGACATTGAATTTGCCGCGCGGCCCGATGGATTTTCACGCGAAGGATTTTGGAGCTGTGTCGGTGAGCGGGCAGAGCGCGGCGGCCGTTCCGGCGATTTCGAGTTGCAAAAGTTGGATGGGTCGGAATGTGAAGATTTGGTTCCGGATGGCGCAGGGGCAGGGATTTTTGGGCGAGATTATGAGGGTTTATTTTTATTGAAGGAGTCAAAGCGCTACTTCGTCGTTAGATCAGGTGCTTGAAGTTGCCGTTGAGATCCTTCGGCGTCCTGCGGACGCGCTCAGGATGACAATGCTCGTGTTATACGCGGGCTCATGAATGAAGCATAGCCACGAAATACTCAGTCAGTGGAACGATTGGGAGCTCAATCAGCAGAGCTACGGTGATCGACTTACTGGGATTGGTAGACGGTGCGGCCGGCTACTACGGTGCGAAGGACTTTGGTTTTTGTGTACTCGCTGGGCGGGATTTTTGTCAGGTCGGCGCTTAGGACTATGAAATCAGCGTATTGACCGTTGACGAGCGCGCCTTTTCTTCCCTCTTCAAATTGCGCGTAGGCGGAGCCGGTGGTGTAGGCGCGGATGCAATCGTCGAGCGAGATTTTTTCTTGCGGCTGCCATCCGCCTGCGGGGCCGCCGTCGGGAAGTTCGCGCGTGACGCAGGCGTAGAGGCCGCGCATGGGATTGATGGGCTCGACGTCGTAGTCGGTGCCGAACGCGAGGTGAACTTTGTTTTTCAGCATGGTGTTCCAGGCGTAGGCGCCTTTGATGCGTTCGGGGCCGACGCGCGATTCGGCCCAGCGCATGTCGGTGGTCTGGTGCGAGGGCTGCATGGAGGCGATGACGTTGAGCGAGGCAAAACGCGGAAAATCGGCGGGTGCGACGACCTGAGCGTGCTCGATGCGATCGCGACGATCGCGCGGGCCGTTGGCTTTGGCGACGGCTTCGAACGTGTCGAGCGCGATCGTGTTGGCGCGGTCACCGATAGCGTGGAAGTTCAGCTGGAAGCCAGCTTTGTCGCGCTCGATCGCCATTTGTTTTAGCTTGGCGGGATCGATGGTCATGATGCCGCTGGTCGAAGGATCGTCGGAGTAGGGCGCGGCCATCGCGGCGGTTCGCGAGCCGAGAGCGCCATCGGTGACCATTTTCAGCGCGCCGGTCTTCAGCATCGGATCGGTGGTGCCGCCTTCGCTGCGCATGTTCTGCAAGTCTTCGAGCGCATTGGTGAAATGGAGCCACTCGGTGATGCGGGCGGTGAGCTTGCCTTCTTCTTTCAGCGTGCGATAGACGAGAAAATCTTCCCACTCGGAATTGTCCTGCGCGGAGGTGACGCCGTTTTTCGCGAGATCGGCGAGGACGAGCTCGATGCCGCGGCGACGATCCGCGGCGCTGGTTTCGGGAACGTACTGCTGGACGAGTCCGATGGCTGAGCCTTCGAGCAACATTCCGGTGAGTTCGCCGTTGGCATCGTGCTCGAATTCACCGCCTTTGGGATTGGGCGTGTCTTTGTTGACGCCGGCTCTTTCGAGAGCGAGTGAAT
>JAFAZL010000846.1 GCA_019239815.1 Acidobacteriota bacterium | reverse complement strand
TCTTACGCGGGCTTGGGTTACCGAGCGGTGGCCTGTCGCCATCAGGGAAGCGGACCGACGGCAACTTCTTTGAAGAAAACGATGTCGTTGTCGCTGTGATTCTGCAGGCCGATGTAGCCTTCGTCGGGACGACGGCCATGCTGCGGTTCGAAATCGAATTTTCGCTCCGGTACGGGGCCGCCTTCGGTGTAGTCGGTGACGCGGACGCCGTTGACTTCAACGATCGTGCGCGCACCGTTCAGGGTGATCACCATCGTGTTCCACTCCGGACCGGGCTTGCCGGGACGAGCGAGCGGCTTTGTCAGCGAATAAAGCGTACCGGTGACGTGATACTCGTCTTCCTTTGAATCTTCGGGCTGGTTGTCGATCTGCACTTCATAGCCGTAGTGCACCGGCATCCACGGCTCGCGCGGCTCGAGCGGGATGCGGATGAACACACCGGAGTTGTCGTTGTGGTCGCGCATCTTGTAGACGACACGGATGCGGCAGTTGCCAAATTTTTCTTTCGTCCAATAGAGCAGACCCATGCCGCCGTGGGTGCGGATCAGGCCGTCCTCGACGGTGTCTTCGCCGGGGCCGACATGCTTCCAGCCGTCGAGATTCTTACCGTTGAAGAGCTGGCGCCAATGTTCGTCGGGCTTGGCGTTTGATCGGGTGTGATTGGGAAGTGCGAGAAGAAACAAAACGGCTGCCATCGAAAGCAGGGAATTACGTGCGATCGAGCTCATCGTGGAGGCTCCTGGGTACGGCGGGTATCGTAGACCAGCGTGACCCACGGGGCAAATAGAAAGACAACGGGCGCAGTTGCCTGCGCCCTTGATTGATGCTCGATTGTTTTATCTTTCTAATGCGCGGTGGTGCGGATGCGCATGCTGTAAAAGCTGCGGTAGACGAATAGGAAGGAGATGGCGAAGAATATCGCCGCGAGAATGTGCGTCAGCGTATCGCCCTGGGAGGCAGTAAGTTGCACGGCGAGTTCGACGGCCAGCAGGCCGAAGAGAGTTGTGAACTTGATGACCGGGTTGAGCGCGACGGAGCTCGTGTCCTTGAACGGATCGCCGACGGTATCACCGACGACTGTGGCGTCGTGGAGTGGCGTGCCCTTTTGCTTCAGCTCGACTTCGACGATTTTCTTCGCGTTGTCCCACGCTCCGCCAGCGTTGGCCATGAAGATTGCTTGGTAGAGGCCGAAGATCGCGATCGAGAAGAGGTAGCCGATGAAGAAGAACGGCTCGACGAAGGCGAAGGCAAGCGTCGCAAAAAAGACCGCGATGAAGATGTTGAGCATGCCCTTTTGCGCGTATTTTGTGCAGATTTCCACGACTTTCTTGCTATCCGACACGCTCGCCGCGACGACGCCGTCAAGCTTGATGTGCGCCTTGATGAATTCCACGGCGCGATAAGCTCCGGTCGTGACGGCCTGCGTCGATGCGCCGGTGAACCAATAAATCATTGCGCCGCCGGTGATCAGGCCGAGGACGAAAGGCGCGTGAAGCAGCGAGAGGTTATTCACGTTGGCGGTCAGGCCGTGAGTTAGCGCCATGATGATCGAGAAGATCATTGTGGTCGCTCCGACGACAGCCGTGCCGATGAGCACTGGTTTCGCGGTGGCTTTGAAGGTGTTGCCGGCGCCGTCGTTCGCTTCGAGCAACAGCTTGGCGCGCTCGAAATTCACGCTGATGTTGTAGTCCTTCTTCAGTTCGCTTTCGATGTTGGGAACCTGCTCGATGAGCGAAAGTTCGTAGACGGACTGCGCATTGTCGGTGACCGGGCCGTAAGAGTCGACGGCGATCGTTACCGGACCCATACCAAGAAACCCGAACGCGACGAGACCAAACGCAAACACCGGCGCGGCGATCATCAGGCTGGCGAGGCCCATATTGCTGATCAGGTAGCCGACCGTCATCAGCACGACCATTGCGAGGCCGATGTAATAGGAGGAGAAGTTGCCGGCGACGAAGCCCGACAAAATACCGAGCGATGCGCCGCCCTCTTCCGCGGAACTGACGACCTCTTTGACGTGCCGCGACTCGGTGGAGGTGAAGACCTTCACGAGTTCAGGGATGATCGCGCCTGCGAGCGTACCGCAAGATATGATCGTGGCGAGCTTCCACCATTGCGTCGTGTCGCCGCCGAGGCTCGGAATGATCACGGCTGAGATGCCATAGGTGAAGGCGATCGAAACGATCGACGTGATCCACACGAGCGAGGTCAGAGGAGCTTCGTAGTTCATCGCATCGGCGTTGCCGTACTTGCCCTTTGCGATCACGCCGTTGATGAAGTACGCCAGCGCGCTGGCGACGAGCATCACGATGCGCATGACAAAGATCCAGACAAGCAGCTGGACCTGCGCGGTTGGATCTTTCACTCCGAGAAGAATGAAGGTGATGAGCGCGACGCCAGTGACGCCGTAGGTTTCGAAGCCGTCCGCGCTCGGGCCGACCGAGTCGCCCGCATTGTCGCCGGTGCAGTCCGCGATGACGCCGGGGTTGCGGGCGTCGTCTTCTTTAATCTTGAAAACGATCTTCATCAGGTCGGAACCGATGTCGGCGATCTTGGTAAAGATGCCTCCCGCGATACGCAGGGCCGCGGCGCCGAGCGATTCGCCGATGGCGAAGCCGATGAAGCACGGGCCCGCATAGTCACCTGGAATGAACAGCAGAATCAGCAGCATCATCAGCAACTCGACGCTGATCAACATCATGCCGATGCTCATCCCGGCCTGGAGCGGCGTGTCGTAAATCGGATACGGCTTGCCGCGCAGGCTTGCGAACGCCGTGCGCGAGTTGGCGAAGGTGTTGACGCGAATCCCGAACCACGCGACGCCGTAGCTGCCCGCGATACCAACCAGGCTGAAGAACAGAATGATCGGCAATGTAACAGCGACCGATTTCCCGGGAACCGGAGCGAGAACACCGAAATAAAGAATGATCACGACCGCAATAAACAGCCATAGCAGCATCAGGAACTTGCCCTGCGTGAAGAGGTAGGTCTTGCAGGTTTCGTAGATCAGCTCGGAAATGTCGCGCATCGTGCGATGCACGGGCAGATTCTTCAGTCGGCTATAAATGATGAGGCCGAATGCCAAGCCGAAAATGCAGAAGAGAATGCCAAAGAGGAGTAGCTTGTGTCCGTCGATGCCGAGAAACGAAACGGAAGAGAGGTCGGGCAGCTTGAGATTGGCTTCTCCGCCCGCTTCTTCTTTGGCCTGTGCGGCGAACGACTGCATGGCGGTCAGGAGCGACAACGTTGTCGCAACCACGCCAAATTTTGCGATTCGACATGCCAGTGACCGGGCACTTGTGAGCCAGGTGCGCATCGACACTCCTCCAGTAATCGGTTCAAAATGGGGGCGAAACTTCTTCGAGTGGCCGCGAAACGGCACACTACCCTGCGCGAACGGAACAGCACACTTCTACAAATTCGCGAAAATCTACTTCGTTAACGCAGAACTGGGACGTGTCACCAGAACGCCCTGACCTACCCGGCAGGACGTTTCGCAGCACGCTGGGCGTACGACGAACCGCTAAACAAAGTGTTGGTTTTATAACATTTACGCGATTCTTGGTCAAACGGGACAAAGTCACAAAATTCGGCGATCCTGAGGAAAACTCCGCCTTTAAGCGGGTGGTCGCGTGATAGCGAAAGGACCTCAGCGTTGGCCTAACAGACGTGCCTCCTCCGCCGGGTGCATGCTACTATTCGACTTCTGCAATCGACCCGATTGGTTGGCTGTTGGAGAGAAGCGGGTTAGGCTAGGCTGTAAACCTTGGTGCGGGGGATCATGAGTACTCAGGTGATGGGAGTGGCCGGCGGACCGGTCGAGGGCGGCGCTTTGGGCGCTGCTGAGTCCAGCGGATTGCGACACGACTGGACCCGCGACGAAGTTGCGGCGATCTACCGCACGCCGCTGACAGAATTAGTGTTCCGCGCGCAAAGCATTCACCGCGCTAATCATGCTCCCGACCGAGTGCAAACCTGCCAACTCCTCTCCATCAAAACCGGCGGATGCCCCGAAGACTGCGCCTACTGTCCGCAGAGCGCGCACTACGATGCTCCGGTCGAACGCCAGGGGTTGCTCGACGCCCAGCGCGTCATCAGTGTCGCGCGCGACGCCGCCAAACGCGGCGTGACTCGCTTTTGCATGGGCGCTGCGTGGCGCCAGGCCCCCGAAGGCGCCGAGTTCGAGCGCGTCCTCGAAATGGTGCGTGGCGTCTCGTCGCTCGGCATGGAAGTATGCTGCACGCTCGGCATGCTCAACGAGGGCCAAGCCTCGAAGCTCAAAGACGCCGGCTTAACCGCCTACAACCATAATCTCGATACATCCCCCGAATTCTACGGCTCGATCATCACCACCCGCGTCTATGATGAGCGTCTGAAAACGCTCGCAGCGGTCCGCAAAGCCGGAATCACCGTTTGCTGCGGTGGAATTCTCGGCATGGGCGAGCGCGAAAGCGATCGCGTTGGCCTTCTGCAACAACTCGCGACTCTGACGCCTCATCCCGAAAGCGTGCCAATCAACATGCTCGTTCGCGTCGAAGGAACACCGCTCGCCTCGATGCCCGCGCTCGATCCGCTGGAAATGGTGCGTGCCATCGCGACCGCGCGCATTCTGATGCCAAAATCGAGAGTCCGCCTCGCCGCGGGACGCAAACAATTGTCGCCCGAAGCAGTCACGCTGTGCTTCATGGCGGGAGCCAATTCCATTTTCGTCGGAGAAAAACTTCTCACCACGCCGAATCCAGGACCGGATGAAGACGAACAGTTGTTGCAAACCTTGGGATTGAAACCACTC
>JAFAZL010000617.1 GCA_019239815.1 Acidobacteriota bacterium | reverse complement strand
AATCGTCGCAGGCCTCAACGATCTAAAAATTCACGCCGAAACCGCAATGAAAAGCGGCGCTCTTGTTCTCGTGCTCGCCGGAGATTGCGCGCAGTCGATCGGTTTGCTGACGGGCGCACGGCGCTACTACAAACATTTGAATTTGATCTGGTTTGATCGCGACGCCGATCTGAACACGCCGGCGACGACGCCGTCGGGACGCATCGACGGCATGGTTGTGGCGCACATCGTCGGTCGCGGCGCTCCGGAGTTGGTGCGATTTTGGGGCGAGACTCCGCTGGTGCGCGAACCGGATGTTTTGTTGTACGGAATTTCGCGGCTCGATCCGCCGGAGCAGGAAGTGTTGGCGAAGTCTCCGCTGCGGCATGTCACGGCAGAGCAGATCGCCGCGAAAGGCGCGGAGAAATCGGCGACGGATGCGTTGATGCAGTCGCATGCCGATTCGCGCGATTTTGTTTTGCATGTCGATCTCGACGTAATTTCGGGCGACGAACTCGGCGCGGTGAATGTGCCTGCGAGCGGTGGCTTGTCGTTGGCGCAGGTGCGCGACTCGCTCAAGAAATTTGCGGCGCACAAGAATTTGCTCGGACTCGACATTGCGCAATTCAATCCCGACAAAGATTCCGACGGCTCGGCTGCGAAGAAAATTGTGGACTTGTTGGTCGAAGCACTGAGTGCGCGGCTGGCCGCAGCGGATTCGCCGGAGCCAACTGAAACGCCAGCAGCGCCGGAGCATTCAGCATCGCCCGAGCGACCGGAAGTGTCGCATCACGAAGAGTCGAGTTCGTCGTTCGGGGCTGAGCATCAGGAACCGTTGACGACGCAAGCTCAGAGCGCCGAACACGAGAGCTCGTCCGCTCCAGAGAGCGAAGCGTCCGGCGAGCCAGCGTAGTCTTTCCAAACATCCCGCGCTGTGAGTTCTCTTTGCCGACTCTGAGTGAGTCGGCTTTTTCTTTGGTCCCGGTGTCAACATTTGCATGTCAACGAGCTGCGGCTTCCTGACGTTTGCGGAGAGCGCGCGCCAAGCCGCGAAAACTCAGGTCCAGGCCCGCGGTGAAGGCGTGGTGCTCGGCTTCGACCGAGCCGAGTTCGGCTTCCATTTCTGCCCGACATTCGTTGATGAATACTGCCATTGCGGCTGTTTCGATTTTTGCTTCGAGCTCTTTCGCAAGGGGATCGGTCGAGGTTAGTTGTGCTTTCTGAAGTTCGGGCTGAGATGTTTTGGCTACAAATTTTTTGGCGGCGGCCAGCGAATTTTCTGCGGTGGCCAGCCAGCGGTGAAGACGGACGCGGAATTCCGCCAGGTGTTCTGCTGGGTCGTCGGACCAGCCGAAGTGCGTCAGGAAAAGCCGTGTCGGTCTCCGATCGAGAATTGTCTTGAAGGACTCGTCCCAGAGCGCCAAGTCGATGTCGGGGGGCGGAGTGGCGGGAAGGATGTACGGGCCGTTTTCGATGCGGACGCCACCGGTGTCGCCGATGAAAGCTACGCCTTCGTCGGTGTCGAAGTAGGTGACGTGATGCGAAGCGTGGCCGGGCGTGTAGGCCACGTCGAGTTTGCGCGAGCCCAGCTTGAGCTTTTCGCCGCCGTCGAGGACTTGCAGATTTTCCTGCGGGACGGGAAGCGTTTCGCCGAAGAGGGTCGGGAGTTGGTCGCCCCAGAGGCGGGTTGCACTGGCGATGAGTTTTGATGGATCGGCCATGTGGCGCGCGCCGTTGGCATGGACGTAGACCTTGAGCCGGGGATTTTCGCGAACGAGTTTTCCGGTAGCGCCGGCGTGATCAAGATGGATGTGCGTGAGAAGGATGGCGTCGAGATCGGAAACGGCGAGACCTCGTGAGCGAAGTTGTCCGTGCAAAGTTTCGAGCGTCGATTCGGGGCCTGGATCGATCAGGGCTGCGTGATTCTCGGATTCGAGGAGAGCGGCGGCGATCGATTTTGGTCGGCCGCACCAGTTCACATCGAGAGCTGTGATTTTGTTCATGAGTGAATCTTAGTCGTTTCTCAGTTTTTCCGTCGCGTCTTGCGATCTCTATTGAGAATTTCCTTCGCACGTTTGTTCGTGCTTGAAGCGGAATCAAAACCCCCACCCTTCGCAAAATGCGCGAAGGATGGGGCACCCAAAACTCAGCTAACGTGCGGTCCAGCCTCCGTCGATGAGGATGGTGTGGCCGGTGATGAGTGAGGCGGCCGGTGAAGCCAGGAAGACTACGGCGCCGGAGACTTCGACGGGCTCGCCGATACGATGCAGGCCGGCGATGCGTTCGATCGTGTCGGCGCGAAAGGCGGGGTCGGCGAGCGCTTCTTCGGTGCCGGGGGTCTTGATAAATGTGGGAGCGACGGCGTTGACGGTGATGTTGTATCGGCCCCACTCGACGGCGAGACACTTTGTCAGATGCGAGACGGCGGCTTTGCTGGCGCAGTAGATCGACTCGGTAGGCAGCGCGACGAAAGCGGCTTGCGAGCTCATGTTGATGATGCGGCCGGAGTTCTGGCGCATCATGATTTTCGCGGCGGCCTGCGCGGCGAAGAAGGTTGCTTTTACATTTATGTCGAAGGTGAAGTCGAATTCTGATTCGGGGACATCGATGGCGAGATTGGTGAAGCCATTGCCGGCGTTGTTGACGAGGATGTCGAGTTTGCCGAACTGCGCTGCGGTAGCGTCGATCGCGCTGGAGATTTGATCGAGCTTGGTGACGTCCATCTGCAAAGGGAGCGCGTGCCGTCCGAGCGCTTCGATTTCAGCGACGAGATCTTTGGCGGAGTTTTTGTCGCGAAGACCGAGGGCTACGTCAGCGCCGGCGGCGGCAATCGCGATGGCGATGGCACGGCCGAGTCCGCGGCCCGAGGCGGTGACGAGGGCGACTTGTCCGGTGAGCGAGAAATTTGGGATTTGAGAGTTGGTTTGGGTGGTCATGGTCGGTGGGATTCTACACGGACGGGCTCGTGGTTTCGCTTGGGGTTCGCTTTTAGGGGTATACCCCCATGGTTTTTTCCAAGAGTGCGCAAACGTATTGTTTTAAATGGGTTGCGACGCTACAGAAAACAGGAGTGCGTAAGCCATTGATTCTACGTGTGTTTGCGGAGGTGCTTAGATCAAGAGAACGCGATATTTGCGGGCGGCGCGCGGACATGGAATACCCTTATCCTCCGCGCCGAGTTAAATATTTGGATACTATAACACAGTTGGTACTAGTTGTCAATGGCGATTTGAAGGGTGTGATCGCGAATTTCGGATTGTCTGAGTTGTGGAGCGGAAAACCCGGAGCGTCCTGAAAACCGGAGGGTGCGGCCCTCGGCGCAGAATCCTTCGCCCCTAAATGTGCGTACTCAGTGAGAATTGGTCAGCGGAAGGTGATGATGAATTGGTCGAGCGGCAACGCTTTTTTGGCGTGGATGGGCGGAGTGATGAGGCTGTGCGGAAGAGGGTTGCCGTCGGCTTCGGCTTGGTCGAATGCGGCGGTGCTGACGACTTTGGCGGTGACTTCGAAATTGTCGATTTCGTAGGGGAGGCCGTTGGAGGCGAGGGAAGAGGGTTGGTCCATGAGTTGGAAGTGGAGATGGGGGACGAGGGAATTGCCGGTGTTGCCGACGAGGCCGATGACCTGGCCGGTGCGGACTTTGTCTCCTTGGTGGACCTTTATGCTGCCGGGTTGCATGTGCGCGTACATGGCGTAGCGGTGTTGGCCTAAATCGAGGATGACGGCGTTGCCGTCGGCGGATGCGGGATCGATGTCGGTGGGATATTGGCCGGGAGTGCCTTCGAGAGCGCCGTCGGTGGTGCTGACGACCGTGGCGTCTGCGACGGCGATCGCTTCTTTGCCGAAGATGTTGTAGCTCTCCAGTTTTTCACGCGGGCCACGATAGATGCGGCCTTGCTCGTTAATCTGTTCCCAATCCACTGCGTAGCGTTGCGCGAGCCAGAAGCGGCCGTTGATGGGGAGAGTGGCGCGGGTGTGTCGGACGGCGTCGCAGCAGGAGTCTGCGGAGATGTAACCGGCGCCGTGAAGTGGCGGGCCGATGACGGCGACGGGACGATGATCGACGGCGATGGAGCCGCCGATGGCGGTGATTTCTTGATGTCCCGGAGGCGCGGCGGCGAAGCGCGCGGTGACGCGGTGCGAAAGTTCGCGCGGGGGATGTTTGCCTTCGGGCATTTGCACGTGGAGGAAGAGGATGGATTGCGTGCTTTTGGATAGAGTGGCG
>JAFAZL010000614.1 GCA_019239815.1 Acidobacteriota bacterium | reverse complement strand
CTCCAGCGTCTGACGGTGAAGTTTTGCTCGTTCAAGCCCGTGAAGGCCTGAACATCGGTTTAGCCGTCAGCGTGCGCTATCGTCTCGATCCTCAACGCTTGAGCTACATTCACGCGAATCTGCCACAACCGGTCGGCGAGGAAGTCGTAGCGCCAACCGTCGCGACGATCTACCGTCAGATCGCGCCGAACTACATCACCAAAGAAATTTTCGCTACGAAGCGCGAAGAGCTGCGCACCACTGCGGCAAACGCGATCACGGCTCGGCTCGCCAGTGATGGCATCATCGTCCGCGAAGCCCTGCTGCGCGATCTAAAACTCCCCGACGAATATGCGCAGGGGCTCGAAGGACTGCTGCTGAAAGAACAACAGAACGAACAACTCGGCACCGACCAGGAGATCAAGCAGAAACAGGTGCGCATCGCCGAACTTGAAGCCGAAGCGCAAAAGGCGCGTGAAGTGAAACAGGCGGAGGCCCAGGCGCAAGTTCGCGTCCTGCAGGCCAAAGCCGAATCGGATGCGATGCAGTACACGCTGCCGCTGAAACAAAAGCAGATCGAGCAGACGAAACTCGAAGCTCAAGCGCGCAAGGAAGCGACGCTGCAAAACGCAGACGCTGCCGCCCAAGCCAAGATCATCGATAGCAAGGCCGAAGTCGAGCGCCAGCGCAACCTTGCCGAAGCCGAAGCGAACCGCATTCGCGTAACCGCAGCCGCCGATTCCGAGCGGATGAAATATGAGGCGGCGGTACTCAAGTCGAACCCGATGCTCATTCAAAAAATCATCGCCGAACGCCTCTCCGACAAGCTACAAATCATGATGGTGCCCGTCGATGGCAAGAACTTCTTCGCGAACGACGTCTTCCGGTCGGCATTCTCCGGCGTCGGTTCTGGCTCGTCCGACCCGGACAGTGGATCGGATGACGGGACACTATCCGCGGCGAAAGCCAAGAAAAGCTCGACGCGTCGCCCATGATCCCGAGATATCAATGATCCGTCCGTTCATCATCGAGGACGTTCTCCCAACGCGCCGGTCGGCAAATTACTCCCAGTTTGCCGGCCGCCGCCGTCGCATCAGGCCGTTGCCGTCAACGCCGTCTGCCTTCACGCCGCTCTTTTGCCGTAGCGGCTATCACGGTATCCTTTCTTGCTACTTGAGTCTGCGCTGGTCAGCACGATGACTTCGCACGAGCCAAATCCGATTAAGCCAACATGCCGCCGGACTTGTGTGTGCTCGGTCGGGCAGGCCGTCCTAGGAGGCTCGGCTCGATGAGCTTCCGCAATAGACTCTCGCTGGTATTTCTGCTTACTGTCGTAGGGTCGGTTTGTGCTGTCGCCTACGGTGTCACGCACTACACACAAGCTGCGTTCGAGGAAATGGATGCGCAGCGAACCAGTGCGATCGTGTCGCAGTTCAATAAGGAATTTACACAAAGCCGCGAGCAGATTGCACTGCAGGTTAAGAACATCGCTGATGCCGATATTACCTTGCGTGCTGCAATCGATCTGGCGAGGCCCAACGCGGATCAGTCGTTATATGTTCACGACGCATCCGGTGCGGCGCAGGATCACCAGCTCGACTTCGTTCAATTTGTCAGCACAGACGGCACGATCATTTCCTCCGCACAGTTTCCGTCGAAAGTCGGAACCAAGCTCGACTGGTTGTCGTCCACCAAAGATTGGAACTCGACGCCGGCCTTTCTGAAGAAAGAGGATTTACCAGACGGTTCGGCCCTTTCGCTTACCGCCGTGCGTTCATTGTCGGGTGGGAACGACAAGAATCTCTACATCGTTGGGGGCCGGCGGCTCGACCAAAACTTTTTGTCAACGCTGGTGCTCCCGTCGGGCATGCGGGCGCTCCTATATTTGAACCTCAATCCCGATTTCAGCCCGACGGCCCTGCTGACGAGCGCAAAAGACGGCGTGACGCAGCCTGAGCTTTTGCAGCCAATGATCGATCAGATTCGCAGGCAACCGCAGAGCCTGGTCGAGACGGTCAACTGGAGTTCCGACGCAGGCTCGGCCGAGACATTTCACGCGATGCCCCTCATCGGGCGCAACAACGAACTGCTCGGCGTTTTGTTGGTAGGAAGTTCGCGGCTCGAGCTTGTGCTGTTGCGTAACCGTATCTTTGCGACTTCTGCCGTCGTCGTTGCCGTCGCACTGTTGATTGGGCTGCTCTTGAGCTTGTGGGTCGCCGCGCATATCACTAAGCCGGTCACAGAACTCTCCGAAGGCGCCCGCGAAGTCGCTGCCGGCCGCTGGGAAACGCGAATCGACGTTCACGGCGTGGACGAGATCGGCCGCCTCGGCATCGCTTTCAATGACATGACGCGTACACTCTCTATCCAACGCGATCGCTTGCTTCAGACCGAACGCGTTGCCGCTTGGCGGGAACTTGCGCGGCGCTTGGCCCATGAGTTGCGCAATCCGCTCTTTCCGCTGCAGATCACTGTCGAAAACCTACAGCGCGCCAAGCAGCTCGATTCGAAACAGTTCATGGAAGTCTTCAACGAATCGACCGCGACGCTGCGCGTCGAGCTCGCAAATCTGAATGCCATTGTCGGGCGCTTCAGTGACTTCTCGAAAATGCCCGCTCCCGCATTCGCGAAGGTCGACGTGAACGAAGCGCTGCGCAATATCATTCGCCTCTTTGAGCCCCAGTTTCACGTTGTCGGCAAGCCGGCGATCGCCGCGGAATATTTCCTGACCGAACCGCTCCCTGAAGTCGATGCCGATCCCGTCCTGCTTCACCGCGCGTTCCAAAACCTCGTGTTGAATGCCTTGGACGCAATGCCTGCGGGCGGGACACTGACGCTCCGGACCTCCGAGCGCTCCGGCCACGTGCTGATCGAAATTTCGGATACCGGCACCGGCCTGACTCCCGAAGAATGCTCGCGGCTTTTCACTCCGTACTACACGACGAAGCACCAAGGCACCGGACTCGGCCTCGCGATCGTGCAATCAGTCGTGAGCGATCACCACGGAACGGTCAGCGTCTCCAGCGAAGAAGGCCACGGCACGACGTTCCGCATCGAGCTGCCTGTACGGCAAGCTGGCGCGATCGTAAAACCGCGCGCGGACGAGCCAAAAATCGAACCAAAGCCGCTTGATGACGCCGGCGAAAAGGATTCCAAAGTGAAGGATGAACCGTCCTCATTTGCAGAGGCTTCCGACTAGCATTCGTGCATAGCGCATCAGCGCGATCAGCCATCCCGAGAGATTCCGATGACAAAGAAAGCCCACCTGCTGATTGTCGACGACGATGCCAGCACCTTGGCGTCCCTGTCGCGCGCTTTTCGCCTCGCGGGTCACGAAGCGACAGTCAGCGACAATGCGGCCCGCGCGCTGGATCTCGTGCGCAATGAAAACTTCGACTTGATTCTTTCCGACGTAGTAATGCCCGGCAAGACCGGGATTGAATTTCTCGAAGATTTGAAAAAGGCCGGTGTGAAGACGCCGATTGTCCTCGTCTCTGGACAGGCCAATATAGAAATGGCCGTTCACGCCACGAAGCTCGGCGCGATGGATTTCCTCGAAAAGCCGCTCTCCACCGACAAGCTCCTCATCACGCTTGAAAACGCGATGAAGCTCTCCCGTCTTCAGGCCGAGAATCGCGAACTTCGTGATCGCCTTGGCAAGCATGAGTTGCTCGGCGTTAGCCCGGCGATGCAGCGCCTGATCTCACAGATTGATCGCGTCGCCGCGAGTGAAACCCGCGTCTGCATTCTCGGCGAGACCGGAACCGGCAAAGAATTGGTGGCGCGGGCCATTCACGAACGCTCTCCCCGTCGTGAAAACGCGTTCGTCACTCTAAATTGCGCTGCCGTTCCAGCCGAATTGATCGAATCCGAACTCTTCGGCCACGAAAAGGGCGCTTTCACGGGCGCCGCGGCAAAGCACCTCGGCAAATTCGAACAAGCCGACGGGGGCACGCTCTTCCTAGACGAAATTGGCGACATGCCCGTTGCGATGCAGGCGAAGCTCCTTCGCGTTCTGGAGGAAGGTGAAGTTGAGCGCGTCGGCGGCGACAAGCCGATTCGAGTGAACGTGCGCGTCGTCGTCGCCACCCACCGCAACCTCGAAGACCTCGTCAAACAAAATGCGTTTCGCCGCGATCTCTTCCATCGCATTTACGTTTTTCCGCTGATGCTTCCGCCACTTCGAGAGCGCCCCGAAGATTTTCCAATTCTCGTCGAACATTTCGCCCGTCAGGTCGCAACGCAGAACGGTTGGAAGGAAAAAGTCTTCGCCAAGGATGCAATCGAAGAACTCCGTCGCTACGGATGGCCAGGCAATATCCGTGAATTGCGAAACGTCGTTGAGCGATTGGTCTTGCTCGCCGGCGACGAACCAGTTGGCGCCGCCGAGGTCCGATTAATCTTGCCTGTTTCCGGCGAGGCGGCGATCTCCGGTAACGGAAACGAGAATTCTGTCGCGAGTTCCCTCGGCACAGGCACGCTCGCCGAGCGCACCGAGCAGTTCGAAAGGGAAGTGCTACTAGCGGAGATTCGCCGCCAAAATTTTCACATGACCAACGTCGCGCGCTCGATGGGCCTCGAACGCAGCCACCTCTACAAAAAGTGCCAGCAACTCGGTATCGATTTAGCCTCGATGCGAAAAGTCGATTAGCCCCCCAAACAGCTCCTCTTGATCACATGATTCGAAAGATTGTGAGATTGGAGCGCCTCTCTACACCTTGATAACTAATTCAAAACGCGGGGTATACGAGATCGTCGGGCGCTCCACAGCGAACCTAACCGCCCTAGAATCACATCCTTGCGAAATGTAACGTTGTAAACCGTTCAGAATGACATCCTTAGGCAAAACCCCCCACGGGGAGGGGTGCCTCACATCTATCCACGCTCGGTTCGCGCATGTGGGAAGAGTGTCAGAGCTTCAAGTGCCACATGCAACTCAATTGCGCAATTTCCGCTAAGTCGCTGAAAACAGGCCTAATTTAGTGCTTGACGTGAAATCGCTATTTGCGATATATTATTTGCATATCGCAATATAGAAAATACGCAGTCCTCGGTGGTGGCCCATGACATTAGGTGACAAACTTCGTTCCCTGCGGGCGGTGGAAGGTTCTCTGCGTGGACTAGGGCGCCCCATGACACAACTCGAGCTGATTCGCGCGATGAAGCGCGAAGTCGGTCGCGGGCTGAGCCAGGCGTATCTCTCGCAGATCGAGAGCGGTTCCAGGCCGCACTTGACGCAAGCGACGCGCGACCTGCTGGCGAAGTTCTTCCGTGTCTATCCCGGATTTCTCGTTGACGACCCGGAAGGCTATTCGCCCAGCCTGCAATCGAATCTGCGGACATCCGACGCGAAAATCGATCGCTGGCTCTATGCCGGCGTCGAACGCTTCCCGTCGGATCCTGATCTCAGCGAGGCATTGCTGAAAATCGCCGAGGTTCCCGATTCGCGCCAGGCGCTGCTCTTGCTCGCGGAAATTCTCCGCACACCCGGTCTTGCCGATCGGCTCAGTGAAGTTCTGAAGCCGACCGCCACGACGGAACCGATTGGGACGCCGCAATTGTCGGCGACACAATCGAGCGGCCAACCTCCGCCGCCCCTCCTGCAGGCGTAACCAATCGCCGGGAATCCCGCCGGGGAATTCTCCGAGCCTGGCGACTCACATAGCGTCTCGAATTTCCGGTCCGCGCATCGTGCATCGTCACGAAACGCTGAGCGACACGTGCGCTCACGAGGTGCCCTATGACTCTCTCAAGTATTTATCTCTTCTGCTTCCTGATGGGACTCACGTTCAGTGTTCTGACGTTCCTGGCAGGCGCAGTTCATATCCACTTCCACCTGCCGTTTCACGCGCACCTGCCGCATGGCGGATCGATTCATGTTGGGCACGGCGCTCACGGCGGTGCCAGTGGCGCGGCAGCGAAAGGCGCTTCACTCCGCGGCGGAGCACAAGTTCCGTGGTTCAACGCGTCGACGATCATGGCGTTTCTCGCATGGTTCGGCGGAGCCGGCTACATCCTGACGCGGACGTCGCACCTGGTCGCCGCAGCAAGCCTTGGCCTAGCAGCGGTCGCCGGCTTGATTGCAGGCACGATCGTCTACCGCTTCATGCTCAGGCTGACGCACGCAGGCGATTCGTTGATGCTCGACGAAGATTACCGGATCGAAGGTTGCGTCGGCACGTTGAGCCTGCCGATCCGCCAGCAAGGCACGGGCGAAGTGATTTTTTCGCTCGGTGGTGTCCGCCGATGCGCGGGCGCACGCAGTGAAAATGGCGCAGCCGTAGAGAAAGGCGCCGAAGTTGTGATTGAGCGCTACGAAAAGGGAATTGCGTACGTGAAACGGTGGGAAGAGTTCACGAACTAAGCACGTCGTGACGGTTTTCTCTGGCACGAACTTTTAGCGGCGACTTTAGGTCGCCAACGATTTTCCCGAACTGCGCGTGACCGAAGCAAAAGACGCAGCTCGGCTGAGGCGAGAAAAGGAAGGTCTATATGTTCGATCAAATGACAGTCTCAGTTTATGTAGGTCTAGCAGTTCTGACGTTGCTTTTCATCATGGCTGTATTGGCCAAGTTGTTTCGCAAAGCGGGACCTCACGAAGCGTTGATTATTTACGGGCTTCGCGGGACTCGCATCGTGAAAGGCGGCGGCACGATCATCTACCCGATGATCGAGCAATGCCGTGAGCTTTCACTCGAACTGATGTCGTTCGACGTTGCGCCGCAACAGAGCCTCTACACCAAGCAGGGTGTCGCCGTCACGATCGAGGCGGTCGCCCAGATCAAAGTGAAGTCCGATCCGGAATCGATCCGCACCGCGTCGGAACAATTTTTGACCAAGCGGCCGGAGCAGCGCGAAGGTCTTATACGCCTCGTAATGGAAGGCCATCTGCGCGGCATCATCGGCCAGCTCACTGTCGAGCAAATCGTGAAGGAACCAGAAATGGTTGCCGATCGGATGCGCTCTACGTGCGCGGACGACATGAACAAAATGGGGCTGGAAGTCATCAGCTTCACCTTGAAGGAAGTGCGCGACAAGAATGAATACATCACGAACATGGGCCGACCCGACATCGCGCGGATCAAGCGCGACGCCGAAGTGGCCGCGGCCGAAGCCGATCGCGACATCGCCATCAAGCGTGCTGAGTCACAGCGCGCCGCGGCGGTAGCGAAGGCGCAAGCCGACCAGGAGCGCGTCGCCGCCGAGACTGCCTCGCTCACAAAGCAGGCGGAAGCGGAGCGCGATCTCGACATCAAGAAGGCCGAGTACCTGGAATCGACCAAGCGCGCGCAAGCGCAGGCGGACAAAGCCTATGAAATCGAAACCAACGTGCAGCAACAAGCCGTGATTCAGGAGGCCGTGCGCGTGCAGCAAGTCGAACGCGAAGCGCAAGTGAAGGTGCAGGAAGCCGAAATTGCGCGCCGCGAACGCGAGCTGATCGCCACCGTGCTCAAGCAAGCGGAGATCGAGCGTCAACGCATCGAGACGCTGGCCGAAGCCGAGCGGCAACGCCTGATCAAGGAAGCCGAAGGCCGCGCCTCTGCGACGCGTACGCAAGGTGAAGCCGAGGCCGAGATCATCTTCAAGAAAGGTGAAGCCGAAGCGAAGGCGATGAACATCAAGGCGGAAGCCTTCCAGGAGTACAACCAGGCTGCCGTCGTCGACAAGCTGATCACCGGACTACCGGAAGTTGTTCGTGCGCTGTCCGAGCCGCTCAGCAAAGTCGACAAGGTGACCATCGTTTCGACAGGCAATGGCGACGCAGCCGGCGCATACAAGCTGACCGGCGACGTCACCAAGATCGCAGCGCAAGTACCTGCGCTGTTCGAGGCGCTCTCGGGAATGCAGATGTCCGATCTGCTTTCGAAGGTGCGCGTGATTGGCGACAAGGCTCCGAAGCCGGTGCCTCCATCGCTGCCAACAAGTAATTCCTAGCAACCGTGCCGGGGTGAGTTGTGAGACTCACCCCGGTGCTTTTTATTGTGAGTAGTTCTCTCGTGATTTTGGTGGGGCCACGATTTCTCTCTCGAAGACAGGGCGCTTGGGGGAAGGGAAATGGTTCGAAGAGTGTTAGTAGTTTGCTTGATTCTTGGCGCGGCCTTGGCACTGTTTCTGATGTCGCAATACGCCGATACCGCGCTGTACTTCATACAAAAATGTTTGGCAGCAAGCGTGGTGCACTATGTCCTCTGATCTTCCGGTTCCAATGCAGTCACAGCAGGTTCAAGCTGCGCCGCCGGTTTGCGGCGCGCAGTCGCAACAAGTTACAGTCCGTCTGAAGCAAAGGAGTTTCTTTATGGGCCTGCTAGAGCGAGTGAGCACTTTGATTCGCGCGAACATCAATGACGTGATCGACCGCGCCGAAGATCCCGAGAAGATGATCAAGCAGGTCATCCTCGACATGGAAAATCAGTACATGCAGGTGAAGACGCAGGTCGCGGTTTCGATCGCCGACCAGCACATGCTGGAGAAGAAACAAAAAGAGAATGAGGAAGTCGGCGCCGACTGGATGAGGAAAGCGGAACGCGCCGTCGACAAGCAGCAGGATGACCTGGCTCGCGCTGCACTCGATCGTTATCAAACATCGCAGCGGCTGGCGCAGAGTTACCGCGAGCAGGTGGACGATCAGAAGGTGCAGGTCGAAGCGTTGAAGGGTGCGCTGATGAAGCTGGAACAGAAGCTCGACGAAGCGAAGTCAAAGCGCGACATGCTTATCGCGCGTCATCGCCGTAGCGTCGCGCTCAACAAAGCGGCCCAGGCGCACAACGCTGCGGGCGATAGTTCGAAGAGCGCAGCGTTTGACCGGCTGAAGGATCGAGTGAATCAATCCGAATCGACAGCAAGCGCGGAACTCGAACTCAGCTCTGACGAGATTGGCGACCGCTTGAATCGTCTCGATCGTGACACCGAAGTCGAGCGCTTGCTGACCGACCTAAAGCAGCGCCGTCTACTCCCGGGCTGAAGCTCAACTCGTTATCAGCTTCCGTAGGGGCGCAGCATGTTGCGCCCCACGTTCGCAAGATCGCAGCGTCTCAAGCGCGGTCCGCTACAGCCCCGCCACAATCGTACGCGCCAGCGGCAGCACATCTTCCTCGGCGCAAGGGCACCCCGTATAAATGATGCGCACCAGCTTGTCTCCCTTGCGCACGAACATCATCGCGCCGTAGGCATCGAACGCTTCGTCTCCCAACCCGGGAATCGCCACCAGGCCGACCGGCCCGATCTGTCCCAACGTCGCGCGGTTCAATTTCATCTGAAGCTGCGCCGCATTGTTGTCGATCGA
>JAFAZL010000559.1 GCA_019239815.1 Acidobacteriota bacterium | reverse complement strand
TCCGTTGGAGAAGACATGACCGCGCGGATGATTCGATCGGCTGCGGCGCAAGTTCTGGAAATTGGCGACCGTGATGTCGCCGTGACGCTTTCGACCGTCAAGGAATTCGTGCGAAGAGTAGGGAAGTTGCCGGGACAGCAGCACACTGTGATTCTCGTCTCACCGGGATTCTTGACTGTTACCCAGAACGCGATGCGCGAAAAATCGGAAGTGCTGGATCTGGCTGCACGCGAAAACGTTACGATCAGCGCGCTGGATGCCCGTGGCTTATACACGACGAATCTTGATGCGAGTGAGCGGGGCGGCGCGTCCACGCGCGAGCTGATGACCGGCGAAATGGCTCAGTACCACAGCGAAACGATGAATCTGTCGGAAGATGTCATGGCCGAATTTGCGAACGGAAGTGGCGGGAAATTTTTTCACAACAGCAATGATCTGGAAGGCGGGTTCAAGGAATTGGCGCAAGCGCCCGAATATGTGTACTTGCTGGAGATGTCGCTGGAACACGTCAAGCAGGACGGAATGTATCACCGGCTCAAGGTGAAACTCGATCGTGAATCACTGAAAGTCGAATCTCGCCGTGGCTATGTTGCCCCGCGCCCGCCAGAGAAGAAGAGAAATTAGATTTCTTTTTAGTCGAGAATGAAACTGAGCTCGGCCCCGCCGTAGTGTTTTCGAATTATTGTTCGCAATGGCTTCATGGCGGAGATTCCTGGCCTCTCGCAACCTGGCGAGTTGAGAATGCCGGAATCGAAGACGTTGCGCTTCGTTCTTGTCAGGAAAAGCGCCCGACACTTCCGAAAATGTTAGCTCTTGACATGAGAAGAATTGCGTAATTGAATCGGTTTAAATAATTTGGGTCTACGCAGAATCCCAACACCCCTGGCTGATCTGCGCTGCCCCGCGCAACGAAATTCTCGTTAGGGTGTGTAGTTCAAGTCGAGATTCCGAGTTCATAGTCCAACTCCTGCGTGGGAGGCGTCAATGAATGCATTGCATGTCGGATTCGGCTTCGAGTGTTTGTGGAAAATCACTCGAAGATTCTCGCTGGTTGTAGCAGCGTTGTTCATTCTGCCGGCGGCGCTACTGTGCCAAGGTTACTTTGGCACGGTCAGCGGAGAACTCACCGATCCCAGCGGCGCGGTGGTGGCGGGAGCCAAGGTACTACTCACAGACCAGCAGAAGGGTTTTACGTTCACGACAACGTCGGACAGTAGTGGCCGATATCTCTTCTCTTCGATTCCGCCGGGTACGTACTCGGTTTCGGCGGAGGCGTCCGGATTCGAAAAAACGCTCAGCAACAACATCAAGGTGAACGTCACTGAGAACGCCACCGCAAATCTGCGGCTGCGCATCTCGACTTCTACGCAGTCGGTGCAGGTGGAGGAGCAGGCGCAAAAGTTAGCCACCGAGGATGCCGTCACCGGCCAGGTCATCGATCGCAAGTTCATCAATGACCTGCCAAATGTGAACCGTTACGTGCTCGACTTTGTGGCGCTTGCGCCGGGAGTCACGCAGGCGAGCGACTCGAACTCCGTCAGCGACACTGGAACGAACTTCATCTCCAATGGCAGCCGCGGAGCCAGCGCCGACTTACTGATGGATGGCGCGTCGATCACCAACTTCGAGCCCAATGGTGGTGTTACCCAGGTGACTTACACGCCCTCGTCCGAGGCGGTCGAGGAATTCAAAGTTCAGCAAACCAATTTCAGCGCCGAATACGGTTTCTCCGGCTCTGCTGTCGTTAACATGATTACGCGTTCGGGCGGCAACTCGTTTCATGGCAGCGCGTATGATTTCATTCGCAACCAGATTGCCGACGCGAACAACTGGTTCAACAATGCAAACGGCGTTCCTCTCCCGCCTGTGCATCGGCACAACTACGGCGGGACGATCGGTGGGCCGATCATAAAGAACAAAACGTTTTTCTTTTTTGACTGGGACGGTACCCGCGATTCGAACATGAACACATATCAGGCCGGCGTGCCAAGCGCCGCTGAGCGTAGCGGCGATTTCGGCGAGCTATGCGCGGCCAATGGCGGCACGTTCGACTCCACGGGATTGTGCAGCGCGACCGCCGGACAAATTTGGGATCCGTATACTGGGACATTCCAAAGCCCAGCCAACCTTCCTGCGGGCGCCTATCGCAGCGGGTTCGTTCCGTTCAACAATCTTGCGACCTACACTAGCCCCGGCAATCCGAATCTCGCAGGCACGCCGTACCAATTGCCGGCAGTTGCCGGGAACCTGATCGACCCCGTCGCCCAGAAAATGATGGCGCTGTTCCCCACACCAAACATCGCAGGCGGCACCGTCTACGACAATTGGATTGCCTCAGGCGCAACGCGCAATAAGAACGATCAGTTTGACATCAAGGTCGATCATCGCTTTAGCGAAAAGAACCTGATCAGCGTGAAGTACTCGAGGGATTGGAGCAGCAATGTCCCCTTTAACTGCTTCAAGAACTTCACCGACCCTTGCGGGAGCGGCGCAAACAGCTACTGGGCACACCTGTTTGCGGTCAACGACACGCACACATTTAGCCCGACCTTGATTCTCACCTCAACTTTGGGATTCACACGCGGCGGCGAGAATATCAATGCCTACAACAAGAGTCTCAACGGCGATCCTCTCGGGACACTGGGATTTCCATCATATTTGGGAACGAACGGTTTTCTTGGCGTGCCCGCGATCGGCATTGGCAGCGGGTACTTCTCTGCGGCATACACCAACATTGGCCAGGATCCTTACGGCAACTACAAGCAGGGCCAGGACACCGGCCAGTTGAGCGAACTTTTGACCAAGATTCGCGGCAATCACGAATTCAAATTCGGCTTTGAAGGGCGCAAACATCAGCAGAATTACATCCAGACGAACGCTCCGCTGGGAATCTTCAGCTTCAACAGCCTCGGCAGTTCGGCGTGTCCGAATACCGACATAACAGTGTGCGGCGGCGACGGACTGGCCAGCTTTATGATGGGGCAGATCTCCACGGGCAGCCCGTATGGCAGCACGTACGAAATCGAAATCCAACCAGCCACCACGAGTTACCAGTACGCTGGGTTTGTCCAAGACAATTGGAAGGTCAAGCCCAAGTTGACGGTCAACTTGGGATTCCGCTATGACGTGAATCTGCCTCGTACCGAACGCTTTAATCGTATGAATTGGTTCGACCCCAACGCGGCTTCGCCGCTGGTCGTTCCAGGGTTACCGACACTTCATGGCGGAGAAGTGTTCGCGAGCCCCAGCCAGCGGACCAACTGGGTCACGGACTGGAAGGACGTTCAGCCGCGGTTCGGCTTTGCATATCTGCTGACGAGCAAGACGGTGATTCGTGGCGGGTACGGCATTTACTTTGGTCAGACGCGATCGGGCGCCAACGGGCTGTTGAGCTACGGCTCGCAGGGCTTCAACCAGTACACCAACCCGGTCACCACATTCCTCAATGACGGCGCAACGCCATACCTGCATTTGAACAATCCTTTCCCCAACGGCCTCATTCAGCCGACGGGGAACTCGCTGGGCTTGCTCAACGACGTTGGTTATGGCGCGATCGGGCCAATCCGAAACTCTGCCTACGGACGCACTCCCTATGAACAGAGCTGGAGCTTCGGATTCGAGCGCGAACTAGGCCTCAACACTGTGTTCAGCGTTCACTACCTCGGAAAGAAAGGGACGCGGCTCTACTACAACGGCGGGAACAATTTGAACATTCTCCCGGTTTCGGTGGAAAGCATGAGCCCGACAGATATCGGCAACCTCGGGAATTTCGTGCCGAACCCGTTCGCTTCGGTGCTCACCGCGCCGTATTACGCGAATAGCGTTCTCACTAGTCCGACGGTGCAACAGTTCCAGCTCATGCTGCCGTTTCCGCAGTTTACAAGCGTTACCACCGATGAGCCACCTACTGCGAACTCGATCTACCATGCCCTACAAATCGTCATTGAAAAGCGCTATTCCAACGGCTTACAGCTTTCGGCCAGCTACACATGGTCGAAGTCCATCGACGACTCATCGATCTACGATGGCAACTTAACCTGGCTGACAAACACGACCGGCTTCTTGAGCGGTCCCCAAGATCCTAACAAACCGTGGGAGGATCGCAGCCTGTCGACCTTTGACGTCCCGTCACAGTTCAAGCTGAACTACTCTTACGACCTGCCGATCGGAAAAGGCCGACCGTTCCTTGGCAATATGCCTCGGCCTCTCGAATTGGTGATCGGGGGATGGCGGACGGCTGGTATCTGGACTGTCCACGATGGGTTTCCGCTGGCGTTTATCGTCTCCGGGGGCGGTACGCCGATTTACACTTACGGTCAGCAGCGGCCAAACATTACTGGTGCGCTGGAGAAGAGTGGCGGACCGGAATCGAACTGGCTCAACAACTATTTCGCAAACCCAGCCGTTGTGCAGGCACCGCCGGCGTATACGCTGGGCGATATGGCACGGACCTATGGCGGCGTGAGGAGTCCTTTCCTCTTTACCACCAACTTGTCCATCGCCAAGGAATTCGGACTGTCCTCGCGACACGAGGGCATGAAATTCGAACTTCGCATGGAAGCCGAGAATGCGTTTAATCACCCGGTCTTCGGAACGCCGAATACCAATGTAGGCGACCCGAATTTCGGAATCATCAGCAATACTGCCGTTGGACCGCGACAAGTGCAGCTGGCGCTGAAGTTCAGTTTCTAGCGGCGGCACCTCCTTCGATTGAAAAGTGAAGGTCGATCGCGACGCCTTGAAAGTTAAGGCGTCGCGACGACCCTGCGCTGTGGCATCCAGCCGATCGTCAGATCGGCGCCGTGCATTCCGCTTGCGACGTCCAAACATGGAGCGACGGGACTGGCGGCAATCTAAACAAATAGCGCTTAGCCAAATCACGCAATGGACGGCCGTGGTAGTTCCGGCGGTAGTGCTTTTGAATTATTGTCGGCTCTTGCTGCGTGACACAGAGTTGCGTGCGTTTCGTCGTGTGCACGGATGGGCGGGCTGGTATTCCGGAAGCGACCGGTCGGCGCATCGGATTTCAATCTCGGCCGAAGCGAGCGCATCTCATGTCCATTCCCACAGAACCGATCGGCAGCATTCCGCGTTCCGCCGCTTTGCTGACGGCAATGGCACAGCACGCGTCCGGTAAACTATCATACGACGACCTGCGGCGAGCGCAGGACACTGCACTGTGCGACACGATCGCAGCCTTCGAAGCGACTGGTTCGCCGGTCATCAGCGACGGTGAGCAAACCAAACCGAGTTTCGCGACATATCCACTCTTGGGGCTGCCACTTGCGCCCGACGGCGTCGTGATTCCGTTCGCCGATGGACACACGCGCCAATTGCCCAAACTAGCCTCGGGACCGTTTCGATATGGCACTCACGCTGTCACATATCTTCGCGCCACCCAGAAATTGACACGGCTGCCTGTCAAACAGGCGGTCATATCCGCATCGGCGTTGAGTCTGTTGTATCCACAGGAAGGCGTGCCGGGATACTCGCGCGACGCGTTCCTCGTCGACCTGATCCGAGAAGCGGTGACCGACATTCGTGCGTGCTTGGACGCCGGCGCCGCGTGCGTACAGATCGATTTCACCGAAGGCCGACTCGCCCTCAAACTCGATCCTACGGGCGCTGTATTGAACTCGTTTATCGACTTGAACAATCGGGTCTTGGCCAATTTTAGCGCCGACGAGCGTGAACGAATTGGCGTGCACACGTGTCCCGGCGGCGATTACGATTCGACGCACAGCGCCGACGTCGATTATTTGGCCCTTCTGCCGGAGTTGTTTCGGCTGGACGCTGGGCGATTCTATATTCAGCTGGCGAGTGAGCTAGACCGGCGTCGCGTGCTCGAAGCGGCGCGAAAGCTCTTGAGGCCGGGCGTGAGATTGTTTGTCGGAGTGACCGATCCGATTTCGCGGCGCGTGGAGACTGCGGAACAGGTCCGCGATCGCGTGCTGGAGGCAGCGGAGTTCATTCCAGTAGAATCGCTCGGCATTTCCTTAGTTAGACGGCGCCCACCG
>JAFAZL010000544.1 GCA_019239815.1 Acidobacteriota bacterium | reverse complement strand
CCCCGCTCCGCGCGTTCAAATCCACAATCACCAACTTTGGAGAAGTCGCGATCAACTCCATGAGCGAATCCGCAGTGGCTGCCACTTTGAATTGCATCCCGAGCTGCTTCGCTGTCTCCAAGACTTTCATCTGAAAAAACAGGTCGTCCATCAACCCGACAATTTCCGCCATCCGGCCTCCCAACCGACAACTTGATGTGTCGCGCGTTCGGACCTTCCGTCCAGCGTTCCGACTAAATGCGCGAAACCCGGCTACAATCTTCTCCATCCGGAGGCCGTCGATGCAACCTGGTCCCTCTGCCACGACTCATGCCGCTATCGCGCTACTGGAAAAGACGCCGCAACTCCTCGAAACGATGCTTGGCGGAGTCGCACCCGACATCCTGCACTGGAAGCCCTCGCCCGATCGCTGGTCGATCTCCGAAGTCTTGTCGCACCTCGCCCATAGCGAGGACTGTCTCAACCAGCGTGTTCGGAGCTTCGTCTTGGAAAACACACCAGACTTGAGAGAGTACGAGCCACCGGCCGAAGGGTTTTCAGCAGGCACGGCGCAAGAACACCTGTCTCGTTTCGCTCAGACTAGGCGCGGTCTGGTCCACTTTCTGCGAACGTTGCCGGCAGAAGCCGGTGCGCGCACCGCTCAGCACTCAAAGCTCGGTATGGTCACACTGGAACAAATGCTCAATGAATGGGCCTGTCACGACCTTGGGCACATCCGCCAGATCGCCGAGCTCTATCGTGCCCGAGCCTTTCACCCCAATGCGGGCCCCTTCAGCGTCTACCAAACACTTCATCCCTAGTTTACCGATCTTTCAGATCGCAGCCGCGCCGACACAAAAAGAGAAAGGGCGCGGTAGCCGCGCCCTCAAAAGTCTTAATCGTTACTTCCTTATTTCATTGCTTCTCTACGTCGTCTCTTAGTGTCCGCCTCCGCCGCCATGCGCGCCCACCGTATCATCCGGCACCGCGCCCTTGCGTCCCTTCACGCGGTCATAGACTGAAACCTGGCTGACCGATCCCAGCGCTTCGTTGTAAAACGTCGGCACACCCAGCGCCGTGCGCAACTCTTCATTGAACTTCCGCAAATTTTGCAAATGCTTCGCCAGCGCAGGCAGCTTGATGCCGTCATCGGTGAGCAGAAATTTCTGGTAGCCGGCGTCCCAAAGCCGCGTGAACTGCCCATTGACCATAATGGTCGGCAAAATCGTTAGCTGATAATTGTCGTCGGATCCCTTGCGAAACTCGGCGCCGCATCCGTACTTCTCCACGCGAACAACGCCGCGCGTGCTTCCGACGCTAAATCCCAGCGCCGCCAACCCTTCAATTGCCTTCGGTGCGAACCGTTCGTCAACATTCCACATAGGGCCATTAGGTTAAATGAACCACCCCGACTAGTAAAGAGACCTGGCGCTCCGATGGGCGGCGTCCGATATAAGCCCCATAGAAGAAGCACGCTCACGCCCGGCGCTGCACCGCGTCAAATCCGCTTGACGCTGCGCATTTTGCCCTGTTTACAATCTGCGACTCGATTTCGGCTCTCGATGCTGACCCTTCGCGAAATGCGCCGTATGGGAGGATCCTATGCGCACGAATCAACTCAAGACCATAGCTCTGACATTTGCTCTCCTCGTCGTTTTGCCCGCCGCATTTGCACAGGCCGGAAAAACTCTATACCCGGCGATGGCTCCTTTGGATCAATACCTCATTTCTGACGAGAAGTCCGAAATCGCCCTGGCTCGTAGTGCCGCGCCCGCTTCCATTTCTGATGGAGCCGAGGTGATGGTGTTGCGCCGAGACGGATATGAATCCGTGGTCAAGGGCACCAATGGTTTTACCTGCCTCGTGGAGAGGTCGTGGGCGCAGGGTACGGATGATGCGGAGTTTTGGAATCCCAAGATGCGCGCACCCCATTGCTTCAACGCACAAGCTGCCAAGAGCTTTGCTCAGATTTATCTGATGAAGACCCGCCTCGTACTGGCTGGAAAATCGAAGCCTGAGATCGTGAAGGCGATCACGACGGCACTCGATCAAAAGGAAGTCCCCGCCCTGGAACCTGGCGCGATGGCGTACATGATGTCGAAGCAGCAGTACTTAAACGACGGGGCTAAAAATTGGCATTCGCACACAATGTTTTTTTCGCCCGGCGACATGACGAAGAGCTGGGCGGCCGATGATCCAAACTCACCCGTCCTGATGGTGAATGATCCACAGGAGCGTGTAACGGTTCTGCTCGTCTTGGCCGACAAATGGTCCGATGGTACGCCGGCTTCGTCGGGCCCCCACTGATCCGCGTTACTCACGCAGATCATCGAAGGGTCTATTCATCGTCTCAGTTCGTACGTGGCTTGCGGATAGCCGTTTACCGGCCGACATTGTAATCACATTCTTAACAAACTGTAACAATCCGTCTATCTCCATCGAAATAAGCGATTTTTCCTCAATTTATTTACAACCAGCGTCTCGATTCCGCGACCCTACCTGTGATATACCTCTGCGCAATTCGCGGTATCCGAGACGGAGATAAAGGGGCTGGTTCAGAAAAAATGCACAAGCGCATTCGTTCGGTGGTGGTGTTCCTCGGCAGTCTGCTTTTGCTCGCAATTCCTTCCTCTGCGCAGCAAACTCTCGGCGCAATTAACGGTACGGTCACCGACAGCACCAGCGCCGTCCTCAACAAAGTCGCAGTCAAGATCCGCAACCTCGACACAAATCTTGAAGTCACCGCGTCGACCAAAGACGACGGCTCCTTCCTCGTCACCGCGCTCCCAATCGGCCCGTATTCTGTCTCCTTCACTCGGGACGGCTTCAAGACGGAAGTGCACAACCAGATTTCCGTCATCGGTGGTGTCACCACCACAGTCAATGCTTCGCTCCAACCCGGCGAAGTCAGCACCAGCATCACCGTCGAAGGCACGCCTCTGCTCAACCAAACCGATACCACGAACGGCTACACGCTCGGCAGCGAACTCATCGAGAGCACGCCACTCGGCACCGGCAGCTTTACGCAGCTCGCGCTCTTGAGCCCCGGCGTCAACGCCGACTTCCTCACCGGCTCGGGCACCAACGCCGGTCTTGGTAACCAAAACATCTTCGCCAACGGTCAGCGCGACACCAGCAACAGTTTCGTCGTCAACGGCGTCCAGACCAACAATCTCTTCAACGGAAAATCGTCCAGCGGTGTCGCCGACAACCGCGCAGTACTGAACACGGGTGAAAACACCAACAAGACGGCGGGTGGGGAAGTTCAGACGAGCACCTCGGTCTATAGCGCCATCGGTCAGGCCATGCCGGCGCCCCCGCAAGAGACCCTGGAAGAAGTTCGCGTCAATACCTCGATGTACGACGCGTCGGAAGGTTCATACAGTGGTGCGCACATTACGCTGCAAACCCGCACTGGCACGAACCAATATCACGGCCAAGCCTATGAATATCACCAGACCGATGCGTGGAACGCAGCCCCCTTCTTCTTCAATCAAGACTCAACGCTGCGCAGTCTTGGTAAGACCGTTCCCGAATTGAAGCGCAACAGCTTTGGCGCAACCTTTGGCGGGCCGATCCTCAAGGACAAGCTCTTCTTCTTCGCCGCCTATCAAGGCCAGCGTGTTTCCGACGAGGACAGCTCCATCTCTGAAGCGTCGGTGCTCCCCGGCCTGAGCGACACAAATCGCGATGCCGCCAGTCTCGCCGCTCTTGCCAATGCCGCTTTTGGTACGACGCTGACCGCTGCCAACATC
>JAFAZL010000253.1 GCA_019239815.1 Acidobacteriota bacterium | reverse complement strand
GAGATGGCTTGCGCTTTGACGCCGAGTTCGTTGACGGCGGCGGCGACGAGCGGGGCGGAGAGGCGTTCGCCAATGCCGGAGATGGCGTCGAGGGCGCGCGGGGTGAGTTCGCGGAGCATAGCGGTGCCGCGGAGGAGGCGCTCCAGTTCGGCGAGAACGTCGCGGATGGCGGCGGATGTTTGTTGGCGAGTGGCGGCATTCGAGGTGAGGGCTTCGAGGGCGGTTATGTGCTGGGTGTGGAGTTCGTCGATGAGTTGGGAGATGAAGTCTTGTTCGCCTTGCTCGGCTTTTTGGGAAGCGGAGACGAGGCGGTTGGTTACGCCGGACATGGCGGAAACGACGGCGACGACCGGGCGTTGAGCGGCGGTGGCGCGGACGATGGCGGCAGCGCGGGCGATGCAGTTAGCATCACCGACGGAGGTGCCGCCGAATTTCATGACTTGAAGCGCGTTATTCATCAGGAAAATTTTCGCATGAGTGCTGGTTATTTGCGGTAAGGGATGTTTCGCGCGTGACGTGACTCTAAAGCGGATCGCTGCGCCATCACTTCGCGATCAGCTCGAAAACCGGGTAGTTCGCTGCAATGGGTCTGAAAGAGTCGGCGGGCGAGCCCGGCGCCACCGGGAAGAATTTTGCGACGGCGCTGGCGTAGCGGTCGAGATATTCCTTGAGTATCGGAGGTTTTTCGGCATCGGCGAATGGACGGAGCGAGAAAGACTGGCGGAAGCTAGCGCGCTTCAGGATGATTTCGTTCGAGGCTTCGGCGTTGCGGACCCACTGCGTCCGCCCTCTCGGCGCCACGAGGATTCGCCTGCCGCCGATTTCCATCAAATTGACGGGCGAGCGATAAATCTTGCCGCTCTTTCGCCCTCGCACCTCGAGCAAATAAATAAACTTCGGCGCCAGCCCCAATCCGGCCAAAAACCCGAACGTCCGGTTAAACATGGCTTCGACAGTGCTCGGCGGCTGATAGTTCCCTGCATTTTCAACATTCGTCATGGGATAAATCCTAACCGCTCGTTCGAACGCGTGTCATTACATTCCCGAAACGGTCGATTCGAATGACATATTCGTTATCTCTTGACATTCAGTAAACACCGTGATATACTTTTCCGTGTTAGCATCGCTTGCCGTTCGAACGAAGCACTCGTTCCCTACTCACTACATTAGTTTCTACCGTTTGCGTCCGAGAAAAATTCCACCAAAGCCTTTCGTTTCCGCACTTACAGAACTGTTCATTTTAAACACCTTAAACCTCTTTAGATTCCGCACTTGCAAGAAACCCCGGGGGTGGGCCCAATTACTGTTAACTAGGTTTCGCTTCCTCATCCCTGCGGTATACTTCGCGCCGCGCCATGCGCCGCCTTCGTTCCGTCGGCCCAACTTTCCCGCGAGGTATCACCGGATGCGTCTACGTTCTCTTCTTGTTAGCTCTCCACTCCTTTGCTTTGTCTCTTCCTTTGGCGCAGCGCCGCTCCCAGCTCAATTGAATTCTAATCAACCCGATCCGCTCGCGCGCAAGGCGGGTTCAGCGCAGGCGTGTTCGGCGACGGAGGCTTCTTGTGCGGAGGCGGCGGCAAAGATTATTCCGCAGGTGATGGGGCCGTCGCCGATGGAAGAGAATTTGCGGCGGCTGACAGATGAGATTGGCGGGCGTGTGTCGGGATCGCCGGAGATGGCGAAGGCGGTGGATTGGGCGGTGGGGGCGTTTCGCGCGGAAGGCGTGACGGTACACACGGAGAAATATCAGCTGGCGCATTCGTGGAGCGAGGGCGAGACGCGGCTGGAGATTTTGGGCGGCGCGGAGAAATTTCCGCTACGCGTCGTGGCGGCGGGGTGGTCGCCGGCGCTACCTGCGGGTGGGATTGAAGCGAATGTGATTTATGTGGGCGCGGGGACGGAGGAGGATTTCGCGCGGGCGGGCGCTGGCGTGAAGGGATCGATTTTGCTGGTGTCGTCGAAAGTGGGCGTGACTTGGGCGGATTTATTTGATGAGTACGCGCTGCCGCCTGCAATTATAGAGCGCGCGGTGAAAGGCGGAGCGGCGGCGATTTTGTGGATGGGGGCGCGGGAACGGTTGTTGTTGTACCGGCACACGAACGCGGGCGATGGGCAGGTCGATGTAATTCCGCAGGCGGTGGTGGCGCGCGAAGATGCGATGCATTTGGCGCGAGCGGTGGAGGCGAGCGGCGGGAAATTGAGCGTGCGATTTGCGATGCCGAACAAAATTGGCGGGCCGGTGGAGCAGATGAATGTGGTCGGGGAGATTCGTGGG
>JAFAZL010000117.1 GCA_019239815.1 Acidobacteriota bacterium | reverse complement strand
GTTCGTTGCCTGGGAATCCGTGGAGCAGCAGGACGACGGGATGCGGTCCGGCGCCGGATGCGAGATAGAAGACAGCGTTGAGGCGCGTGTTGTGGCTGATGATGTCGGGCGCTTCCATCGCGGCGGGAAAATCTTTGTCGCGCGGTGGATCGGTGGTGATGGCGGCTGGAAGCGTTTGCGCTTGGCCGTTGGCTGCGCCAAGAATCAGCAGGATGGCGGCGATGGCTGCGGCATCTCGGATTCGATGAAGAAGGATGGTTCGTTTCATGGCGCGACATTGTGTCGGATTTTGTTCGCGGGTGCATCGGAAAAGTTTGCAGCGTTCGGAACTGGCAGTTCTTATGAACGAACCGTTAGACAACGCTTGAAATCGTCATGCGGTAGACTCATTGCGGTTGCAAGGCGAAGACTTTGCAACCGGAAGCATGAGAGTTACGTCGATGGCGAACATTTTAAGGACGGTCGAATTCCTGTGTCTGAGCTTGTGGCTTGGGAGCGATGTGTTTTTGAGTTTTGTTGTGGCGCCGGGGGCGTTTCGCGTGTTGGCTAGTCGCGATCAGGCCGGCGCGATCGTTGGGCATTCGCTCGGGTCGATGCACATGATCGGGATCGTTTGCGGCGTTGTGTTTCTGGTGGTTCGGTTTCTGCGGACGCGAAATTTTTCGACGCTGGTTGCGCCGGCTACGCTATGCGTGGTGCTGATGATCTTGCTGACTGTGGTATCGCAGCACGCCGTCAGTCCACGGATGGCGGAGCTGCGGGTGCAGATGGGATCGATTGAGGCGACGGCGGAGGCAAGTCCGCTGCTGGCGGAGTTTCAGAAGTTGCACCGGCGATCTGTGCTGCTGGAGAGTGGAGTGTTGCTCGCCGGGGTCGCTGCGCTGTTTTGGCTTGTCCGCGAAAGCGGCTGATCACGGCGGTGGCACTTTCGGGCTGTTCAGCCGCCCCTCCCCCTTTTGTCTAAGGATGTGAATTTAAAGGCTTTCTGCGATTTCCTCCCTCAAGGATTTGATTCTAGACGGGTTACGGCGTGGGCGAGGCTGTGATGTAACCCGGAATTCGTGCATCTTATTGCAAATAGATTACTTGCATGGCGACTGAGTTTCGCTCTAGATTCGCCTGGAAAAGAAAAAGCGCCGGAATGGTCCGGCGCTTTGACATTTTTGTTTGAGGTTTAAGAATAGCACGATCAGGAATTTTGTCAAGGGGTCTTCGGAAGATTTTGGCCGGACCGTGTTCGGTTCAAAGTTTGTTCGCAAGACTATCGATTGTGATTCGTCAAGGCGGCGTCGTAGATTGCGCGGCCGATTCTTGCGATCGCCTGGAAGCGAGCGGATTCGTCGGCTGCGGAATCGGTAATGAAGACGGCGATGGCGAGACGGCTGCCATCGGGTAGCGTGATCAGAGCGATGTCGTTGGTTGCGGCGGCGATGCCGTTGTCTACGAAAGAGGTGCCGGCTTTGTGGGCGACGATGGTGTTGGTCGGGAGATCGCCGTCGAGACGGCCGGAATGGACGGTCATCCATTGTAGGAGCAGATCGGTGTTTGCTGGGGTGATTGGGGAACGATCGCTGAGTGTGCGAAGCAGGCGGACGGCGGCCTGGGGCTCGAACCAATTTCGATACTGGAGATGGTGATCGCGGTGGAGAGCGCGCTCGTTGTCTTGTAAATGAAAACCGGTGATTCCGAGAGAGGCGAGATAGTCGACAACAACTTGCGGGCCGCCGGCGAGCCGAAGAAGGATGTCGGCGGCGGTATTGTCGCTGAGACCGACGGTTAGTCGGAGGAGTTCGCGCAGGGGCAGGTCGACGCCGGCATGAGGATATTTGTCCTGAAGAGGACTGAAAGGCTTGGGGAGAATGAGGTCGGATTCTTTGAAGGGGATGAGTTGATCGAGCGAGAATTTTCCTCCTTCGACCTGATGGAGGACGGTGAGAACCAAAGGAAGTTTGAAAACGGATTGCATTGGAGGGTGGGCGGTTGGATCGAGGTCGCAGTCGAGTGGGGTGCCGGGGAGAGAGCAGGCGACGGAAACTTTTCCGTGGGCGCTCGCAGCGATGGCGTGGATTTGCTGTTGCAGAGATTGTTGGCTGACGGCGAGCGTTGGAAAAGTAAAGAGAGCGAAGAGCAAGGCTGCGAGACGCATCCTTCATGGATAGCGGGCGCGTGGCGGGACGTCAATGAGGACATGCAAATCTGGTGCCGCGAGGCGGTTCGGATGATCGATTGTGCGGCCTTGGGGCGCAGCATGCTTCGCCCGCACGAGGCGGTGGTCCATGGTCGTCGTGATGAGTCGCGCGGGGTTGAGTCTAAACCCGCACCCTCTGAAAGCTGAGGGTTGATTGGATAAGAGCGAAGGCTCCGTTCGCGATGCCGGTATGCTTCTG
>JAFAZL010000074.1 GCA_019239815.1 Acidobacteriota bacterium | reverse complement strand
GGTCGGCGAGGTTCTCTATCTCCTGCCCCGACACATTTGCCCGACGGTCAACCTGTTCGACCATGCCTTGATTGTTCGTGATGGCGCGATCCAATCGGTCGAGCGCGTGACGGCGCGCGGCCGCGAAACTCCGGTCGTGTTGCGCGGAGAAGATCGCGAACTGAGTCACACTGCGGCGAGCTAGACGTTCAAGCGAAACTAGCGCTTCTTCGTTTTCTTGGTGGGTGATTTCTTCGCGGCCGTTTTCTTCGCTGTCTTCGGTGCATAAGCGATGCAATCCAACTCAATCAGCATCTTCGCATCCGCGAACCCGCTCTCAACCGTCGTCCTCACCGGAAACGGCTTCTGAAAAATGCTCGCATACGTCGTGTTGTACCGCGAAAAAAGCGAAATATCGCTGAGATGCGCGGTCACCTTCACCACATCCGCCAGCGAAGCGCCGTCGGCCTGAAGAATCGACTCCATATTTCGAATCGTCAGCTCGGTCTGTTCCTCGATCGTTTCGCCCCACATCTTGTTCGTTGCCGGATCGACCGGCCCGGTCCCGGTCACGAAAACGAAATCCCCCGCGCGCCATCCCTGCGAATAAGCGCCCTGCGGCGGCGCACCACGCTTGCTGGTAATCACGTATTTAGCCAAGGCAATCACCTCACTCTGAGTTAAGCGGCAGCGAACATCTATATCACGGTGCCGTCCTTCAAGACACTGCGGCGAGACACGGGCTTCTTCCCTGCTCGGCCAAAATGTCCTCCTCGGCCGAGTCGATAAAGTGCCGCGGAACATCGCCTTCCCGGAGAGCTCGTACTTCTCTCTGGTTGTCGGTTTTGCATATGCACTTCAGACAAGACCATTTCGAATCGCCATCGTCTTGAATAGTGGCACGCTCGGTTTTGTCTTTTGGTGGCTAAGGTAGCGACCCCGACCCTACACCCCGGGGTCGCTGCCAATATTTCGGCGGGGGACAGCATGAATCTGGTCAACATGTGGCGCACGGCGCTTCGAGACGTCAGCTTTGCTCTGCGAACGTTGCGACGCACACCTGGATTCACTCTGGTAGCAGTGCTGACGCTCGCCTTGGGCATCGGCGCAAACACCGCCATCTTCACTCTCCTGAATCAAGTCCTTCTCCGCCTTCTCCCCGTGAAAGATCCGCACAGCCTCGTGCTCCTCACCGTGCGCGGAAAGCACTACGGCAGCAATTGGGGCTCAAATGCGATCTCCTACCCGATGTACAAGGATTTTCAAGCGCACAACGAAGTTTTCAGCGGAATGCTCGCGCGCTTCCCGATCTACTCCAGTGTCACCATCGGAAATTCCTCCGAACGCATAAAGGCCGAACTCGTCTCGGGCACTTACTTCGACGTGCTTGGTGTGACCACGGCAATCGGCCGCCCTTTCACTCCCGACGACGACAAAACGCCCCACGGCCATCCCCTCGTTATCCTGAGCTACAACTATTGGCGCGATAAGTTCGGCGCAAAGCCCGACGCCATCGGCAGCACGATCCTCGTGAACAACAACAAGATGACCGTCATCGGCGTGTCTCAGGCCGGCTTCGATGGCGTGGAGCTCGGCGATCCGCCATCAATTTTCGTTCCGCTGATGATGCAGCAAGAGCTGATGCCCTGGGGAAATAAGGACATGCTCATCAGTCGCCGCAACCGTTGGGTGAATGTCTTTGGCCGCCTTAAGCCGGGAGTATCTGCCGAAAAGGCAAAGGCATCGCTGCAACCCTACATGCACTCGATGCTGGAGATGGAAGTGAAAGAAGAGGCCTTTCGCAACGCCTCGCCTTACGACCGCGAGCAATTTGTAAAATGTTGGATGGATGTGCTTCCCGGCTCGCAAGGCAGGCAGAACGTACAGTCGGGGCTCTCCACTCCGCTCTGGGTGCTGATGGCGACCACCGGAATGGTTCTGCTCATCGCGTGTGCAAACATCGCGAACCTGCTGCTTGCGCGCGCCACGCGCCGTCAAAAAGAAATGGCGATTCGCCTCGCGATCGGCGCGAGCCGCGGCCGCATCATCACGCAGCTCCTGATCGAGATGCTCGTGCTCGCGATGGCCGGCGGCGTTCTCGGTTTGCTTCTGGCGTTCTGGGCCGACAAAGCGTTGATGTCTCTCTATCTCCCCGCCGATTCAGCGCGTCTCAACATCACGACGACGCCCGATTTGAAGGTACTCCTCTTCACCTTCGGCATTTCAGCGCTCACGGCGCTCGCATTTGGACTTGTGCCCGCATTGCAAACCACAAAACCAAACGTCGGCACCGTGCTGAAAGACGAAGCCAGCGCCGTCGTCGGCAGCGGCAACAAAGGCCTGCGCAAATCGCTCGTGGTCGTGCAGGTCGCGCTCTCGCTCCTGCTGCTCATCGGCGCTGGCCTTTTCCTCCGCAGTCTGGACAACCTCAGTCAGCTGGGGCCGGGCTTCAACGCTTCCCGCCTGATCGGCTTCGAAATCGATCCCACTCTGAGCGGCTACAAACCCGATCGCGTAAAACTCACCTACCGCGAACTCACCGAAAGCCTCAAGACGCTTCCGGGCGTGGAGTCAGTCGGGCTTTCCAGCATGCGCATCCTCGAACACGATGAGTGGGACAGCAGCATGACCGTCGAAGGCTACAATCCCGACAAGCCCGACGACCGCGCCGAACCCTACATGAATTCGATCAGCCCGAATTATTTCGCGACTCTGGGTGTGCCGATTGTTTCCGGACGTGACTTCACCGCCGCCGACACTCGCGAAATGAAACACAGCGATCGTGTCAGTAGCGATCCGGATGACAACTATGTCCCAGCCACCGTGATGATCAACGAAACCTTCGCGCGTAAGTTTTTCGCCGGGCGCGATCCCATCGGTCGTCACCTGGGCTTCGGCTCCGATCCTGGCACAAAAACCGACATGGAAGTCATCGGCGTCGTGAAAGACATCAAATACACGGATCTACGCGACGAGATTCCTCCGCAAGCGTACATACCGTATCTCGCGGGAAGAGGCGCTGGCGGAATGACGGTCTATGTGCGGACAACCGCCGATCCCAAAGTGGTGATGAATTCGATCCGCGAAAAAGTGCGCGACCTCGACGCCAACATACCAATCTTCGACATGCGCACGACCGATGAGCAAATTCAAAATTCGCTCTCCGCCGAGCGCATGATAGCGAGCCTTTCGACCGTATTCGGTTTGCTCGCCACGATTCTCGCGGCCGTCGGCCTGTACGGATTGATGGCCTACAATGTCGTGCAGCGCACGCGCGAAATCGGCATCCGCATGGCGCTCGGCGCGGCGCAGCGCGATGTCGTCTGGATGGTAATGCGCGATGTCTTGATTTCGGTCGGCGTCGGCATCGCCGTCGGCGTTCCCGTTGCACTTGCGCTCACCAGCGTCGTCCGCAGCCAGCTCTACGGCCTCACCGGCCACGACCCCATCACGCTCATCCTCGCAACGGTCGGCCTCGCCGTCGTCGCCTTCGCCGCCGGCTACATCCCCGCCATCCGCGCCAGCCGCCTCGACCCCATGCGCGCCCTCCGCTACGAATAGGCCCGCGACGCAAGTCGCCGAATGCCTGTATGATCGCGCCTATGCCAGTCGTCCTCTGCATGCTGCGCGGCATCAATCTCGGCGCTCACAACCGCGTCAAGATGGACGACCTCAAGAAACTCTGCACATCACTAAAACTGAGCGATCCGCAAACCTACGTGCAGAGCGGCAACGTCATCTTCAAAACTGAGGAACGCGACCTCGACAAACTCCGCCAAAAACTCGAAGCCGCTATCCACAAGAAATTCGGATTTCAGACTGACGCCATCCTGCGCAGCACGAAGGACCTCCGCGAAGTCATAGCGCAAAATCCTTTCGCCAAACGCAAAGACATCCACCCCGGCAAACTGCTCGTCACATTTTTCTCCGGCGATCCCGGCGAAGCCGCACGCAAACAAGCCCGCGCCATCAAGACCGACCCCGAAGAACTCTTCATCGAAGGCCGTGAAGCCTACATTTACTTCCCCAACGGCGCCGGCCGCTCCAAACTCAACTGGGCCCTCATCCCGAAAACGCTGAAAGTCCAAGGCACCGCCCGCAACTGGAACAGCGTCACCAAAATGTTAGAAATGGCGGAAAAAATGGAGGCTTGATTTCGAGAATCCCAAATTCATTTGTGCTGGATTAAATCCCATTTGTTACCGTAAAGATCCTCAAAGACGGCAACCACTCCGTAACTCTCTTCACGAGGCTGCTCGTTAAACCGCACACCGGCAGAAACCATCCGGTGGTAGTCATTCCAGAAATCATCGGTTTGTAGAAATAGAAAAACCCGCCCGCCTGTCTGATTCCCGATCGACGCGCGTTGTTCCGGTGTAGCAGCCTCCGCCAGCAAAAGCGTCGTGCCGCTTGACCCTCTTGGTCCCACCAACACCCATCGCTTCTGTGAATCCAACGGCGCATCTTCTAGCAGCTCAAAATCCATCGCCTTCGTAAAGAACTCGATGGCCTCGTCATACTTCCGTACGACGAGCGTCACGTGACCTATCGTCTGCGCCATATCGCTCAGTCTATCAAGTTGCCGGAATCATCGACGATCTACGAATCGGACCAGCAATAAGCTGTCGTTCGCCAAGAAATACTTGAATGACCAAAGAAACCGAAGCTTAAGTCCTCGAGACTACAGAAACGTCTGGAAGACAGTCATCGAATGGGACAACAGCTTTCCGTCCGGAGAAAATTCGAAAGTTATTACCACGTCGCGTCGATAGACCAAATTCAGCGCCCGGCCGGTAAGCCTACATTTGACATGTGCGCCCAAATCATCAAAGGCAACCGGTTTGTGAGCACGCACGAAAATAAGCACTTCGCTCTTGGGAGTTCCGGGTGGAATTTCTTTGGCGATCGCCCCTTCTAACCGATCCGGGTTCAGCTCAAGTTGCTCATCGATCCAGAAAACCGAGGCAACCAAAAGTATCCCGACAACCAGGGCCCACAGAATCGACTTCTTCACGGCTCACCCTCACAGTAGTCAGGCTAAAGTCGTGCTGATCACTCGCGATCCGGTTCCGAATGGCGGTTGCGCAAAGTAATACCCGCGACGAGTTCTCTTAATTTCGGCCGAATTTTTATCGGGCGCACTGTGACTTCGACCATATCCCCAGCTCGAATGTTTCCGACCTTCACCGCCCGGACCGGAATTAACACTGCTAAACGTCTCCCCTTTCTAAAAGCTCTTGTTGTGGACACGACCTCCTCCTTCGTTACCAATGTTGTTGGACGTAGGTTCGCTTGTGTTTCGCTCCGCCAGTGGTAAGATGCCGCCAACCGTGTTGCCCAACTGTCTCACTCTCGCGCAACTGACCTGCCTTCAACCCTTTGGAAGCAAACAGCTTCCCAGGGAACTTTTGGGCGGCAATTTGCGTTCCAGAGTGTGCAGGCCGAGACGTACCAGGATTCGAGGCTGATGAGAGTTGGAGCAGGATGCCCAACTGGTCCAGCAATGCCTCCAGGGAGACGGTTCAGCCTGGGAGGAGCTTGTACGTCGACACTCTCGCCGCATCTTCAACATCTGTTACCGCTTCACCGGCAACGGCGGCGAAGCCGAGGATCTCTCGCAGGAAGTTTTTCTGCGGGTCTATCGCACCTTGGCGAGCTATCGGTCGGCGCACGGAGGTTTCGCAACTTGGGTAACCAGCGTCACCCGCAACCTCTTGATCGATCATTACCGTCGCACGAAACGCGATCGGATGACCGATTCTCTCGACGACGCCATGCCGGTCGTCGAGAACAAGGAGTCCGCGGGACGCAGGCCCGACCAGCAGCTGCTCCTCAACGAGCTCAGCTCGCAAGTCCAGACCGCCCTGACCAAGCTTTCGCCCGAATTGCGCGAAGCCGTCATTTTGCGAGACTTGCAGCAGCTGGAATACATCGAGATACAACGAGTTTTATCCGTACCGGAAGGAACGGTAAAATCAAGAATTAACCGGGGCCGAATCGAGTTAGCCAGGATTTTGCAGCAGATGGGCGTCAGGCCATCTTAAACGCCAGGAACACCGTAAGTAAGAAGAAGGAATGAGAGTAGAGAGTCAAAGTAAGAAGAAGAGCGAGAGCAGCACCAAACGAAGATGATCTGGACTTGTGAACAAATCGAAGCGCGGCTCAGCGATTACCTCGATGAGGCTATGACGAGGAACGACCGCGCGTCTTTCGAGGCGCACGTCGGCGATTGCCCACGTTGCGCGCCGCTGGTCGCTCAGCTCTCGAAACTGCTCACGAGCATGCACGTGATGGAGCAGATCGAGCCTCCACCTCGCCTTGTGTACGCGATTCTCGACAAAACACTTGGCAAGCGCAAAACCGTCACCGGCTGGCGCGCCCTTTTCGGCTGGTTCGAGAACATCAGCGGAATGCGCCTCGCGTATGGCGCGCTCTCCGTCGCCGGCACATTCGCCATTTTGCTCAGCGCCCTCGGCTTCAACTTCACCAAGCCAAAGCTCGCCGATCTTCGCCCTACTTCGATCTATCGCAACGCCGATCGTCAGGTGCACTTGGTCTACGCCAAGAGCACGAAATTCGTGAACGACCTCCGCGTCGTTTCCGAAATTCAATCGCGCCTGCGCCAGGACAGCGACATGCCGACCAGTCAGGAAGGCGTCGTTCCTTCTCGCGAAAAGCAGCCTGGCCAGACCGATGGCTCCAAACCGACTTCTCCGCGCCAGCAGAATCGCGCCAACGACCTCACGCATCAGATTGAAATTCTCGCCGACGAACTACCCGTTTGGGCCGGCCATCTGAGCGTCCCCGTGCTTGCGAGTGCGAGGAGGCTGCAATGAACTGTGCCGTCCACAGTGAGGCGGATGCCACCGGGTTTTGTCGCAATTGCGGCAAGCCGATGTGCGCGCTTTGCGTTCGCCCGGTCCGCGATGTTCTCTATTGCGAAGATTGCCTCGCCGGTGCGGTAGGGATACCGTCGGCAGCACCGCAACAGCCCGCGATTCCGCAACCTGCTTCTGCCGGTTCGTCCGCGAATTACTACACCGATCCGAACGCACCGCTTCCGCCGCCGTTGCCGGTCGTCGCGCCAACCGGCGCCGGCCCGAATCCCGCGCTCGCATTTTTCCTGGGATTCCTCCCCGGCCTCGGCGCTTTCTACAACGAGCAATTCGGCAAAGGCATCATCCATCTCGCGATTTTTCTTTTCTTGTTCATCCTCGGCGTCGATGGCGCCGTCAGTGGCGGCGCCGAAGCCGCGCTCTGGCTCTGCATCGCTGGCCTTTGGGTCTACATGCCGATCGATGCCTATCGCACCGCGAAAGCAAAACAAGCGGGCATGGCGCTCGACGATCCGCTCGAAAATTTCAGCAAGGGCAAACCGATTGGTCCCGCGCTGATCATTTTCATCGGCATACTGCTGCTCTTGCACAATTTTGACTGGTTCCCCTGGTGGCGCATCCAGCAATTCTGGCCGCTGATCCTGATCGCGCTCGGCATTTTCATGTTTCGCAATCGCCTCGGGAATCGTCAGTAGTCGCAACGTCAACGCAACAAAATTGACGTTCGCTGCGTATCAGGATTCAAGATGGAATTGGTCGCCGAAATTTTTTTCGCATTGGCAGAAGATGGTTTCTGGTCTGCTGTCTTCTCGACGAAAAAGGAATCGCAAGACCCGGCGGTTCTAGCCGCTGAAATAAGGTTTTCATCAGTGCGAAGCACTGAGGAGCAAAGATGAGCGACAATCCCCGATGCCGTTGCGCACGATGCACGATCCGCGCCCTCGTCGGCCCAGCCGTCATCGTCACTGTCGGCGTGCTCTTCCTTCTCCAGCAGATGCGCGGCGGCTACTTTGACTTCAGCAACACCTATCCCGTAATCCTCGTCGTCATCGGCGCGATTCTCCTCGCCTCGTCGCTCGCACCAATGGATGGCCACATCAACGTTAACGCGCCGTCTGCAAATCCGCCGGTCGCTCCGCCGCCTGCCGCGCCTAGCCAGACGCAGAATCAGTATCAGAGCCCGTATCCGGGCCAAGGACAGTAACCTCCATGGCGAACGGTCGCGCCCGCGGCAGCAGCGTTTTCAGCGGCCTGATTCTCATCATCATCGGCGTCCTGCTGCTGCTCCACAACTATCGCGGATTTGAACTCGGCCAGCTCTTCGTCCATTGGTGGCCTTTGCTCTTGATCATTTGGGGCGCGCTCAAACTCTACGAGCGTACCGCCGCGCGTTCCGCGGGCGGCGATCCGGGCGGTTCACGCATCACTCCAGGCGAAGTTTTTCTCGTCCTCGGCCTGCTCGCGCTCGTCGGCATCGTCGCTGGCGTCGAGGGCGTGAAAGAACACTTCCCCGACATGATGGGCGATACCACCGCCGTCGATCTCGATGTTGCGCCGAAGCCCGTTCCCGCAAACGCTCGCATTACGGTTCGCGGTACACACGGCGACATCAGCGTCCGCTCCAGCAGCGAAGCCGAGATTCGAGTCAACGGCAAGAAAAATGTCCGCACCTGGAATCAACGCGATGCCGATCGCCTCGCCGGCGGATCCGGCGTCGAAATCGTGCAAAACGGCGATGGCTGGGATGTGCAACCCACGAACGGTAATTCGCGCGTCAGTGTCGACATGGACGTCGTCGTACCCACCAAGTCCGCGGTCACCGTCCGCAATGAAAAGGGCGACATCACGGTATCCGACATGGGTACGTCGCTCGCCATCAATTCCGGCAATGGCGACATCGACATCCGCAGCACCAACGGCGACGTCAATCTCGACATGCGTCGCGGCGACGCCAAAGTCACCGGCACAAAAGGTGACGTGCGCGTTGCCGGCACGGGCGGCAGCATCGATGTCACTGATGCCACGGGAAATTTCACCATCAACGGGGAATTCGTTGGGCCCATACGCGCCGAAAAAATCGGCAAAGGCGTGCGCTTCGTTTCGCGGCGTACCGACCTCACGCTTTCGCAGCTCAGCGGTCACATGGAAGCCGGTTCCGGCAACATGGAAATCGTCGACGCGCCGGGCAACATGATCCTCCGCACGCACGAAGAAGAGATCAACGTCGAGAACCCCGGCGGCAAAGTCAAAATCGACAACCGCAACGGCAACATCGAACTCCGCTTCTCATCGCCGCCGAAGGACGACATCGACATCACCAACGCGTCCGCTAGCATCTCGATCTCGATGCCCGAAAATTCCAACTTCCAGGTCGTAGCCGACTGCCACTCCGGCGACATCGACTCCGAATTCGAATCCGACTCCCTGAAAAAAACCACCACCGAAGGCGGCGACTCGCACCTCGAAGGGCACTACGGCAACGGCCGCGGCCCCAAGATCACGCTGCACACAACGTACGGCTCCATCTCCATCCACAAGAACTGACACCGCGACAAGCAGGTAAAGGCAAGGCGGGATTTAACTGCCTTCACGGCGTCAACAAGGGGCAGCGAGCGCTGACATCCTGAGCGAAGCGAAGGATCTCAGCCGTAGCATCAGCACAACCGCCTGCTCACTCGCCGAACTTCCGCACGCAACCTGCAATCGGCAATCCCACGACCACCATGTGCACGCCGAATCCAAGCAGCACATCCTGCAAGTGATATGGCCCGCGCGCATGCAAAGCCGATAGCGGCAGCACGATGTAACCCATCACCAACTCCACCGCCATCCCGAAAAACAAGCCGCACACCACCCAATGCTCCGTCATAAACCGCAGCCGCCGGCTCGTTCCATAAAAAATCGCAGCAGCCGAACAAGCGATGAAGTAATGCAGCACCAAGCCCAGCAAATAGATCCCCGTTCCTCCTCCCCGAATCACTGCCGGCCCCAGCAGCCCAGCCGCAATGACCTTAGGAATGTGCCACCCAAACAAGATGGAGGCCTGCAGGATATCCAGGGTCCCCGCCACAAGCCCCGCCATCCCGATTGCCACCACCGGACTTCCTGGCCCTTGTCGCGCCAACACATTTCCGCGCCCCGCTAATTCACCAGCAACGCTCATCCTCATTCTCCTAACTCTGGGTAACCACCCTGTAGCCGCGGTCGCCTTCCAGACCGCGGGCCTTTGCGCTCCACCAGCACAAACGCCCTGCACGCTACCGCCAAGGCCAGCACGAAGTCCTGACCCTCCCCTGAATCCCGCTGAATTGTTCTGAAATCACGCGAATGGACAATCGTGTGACGGTTTTCCGAATCGCGCGCGGGTATAATCCCCCCGCATCCGCTCCGTCTAAGAAACGGAAGCGATCTGCGTTTCGTTGAAGAACAACCCGATGGAACCGCCGCAACCCAACAAATTACTCATCGGCGATTGGCTGGTCGATCCCTCTTCGGGTGAAATCACCCGCGAAGGCCAGACCATCCGATTGGAAGTTCGATCGATGCGGCTATTGCTTTGCCTTGCCGAGCGCCCCGGCGAAGTCGTAAGCATCGACGAACTCCTGAATCGGGGATGGGGCGACGTCGCCGTCAGCTCCGACTCCGTCTATCAGGCAATGACCTCGCTTCGCCGCCAACTCGGCGACGACGCCAAGCAACCGAGGTACATCGAAACGGTCCCTCGACTCGGCTACCGGCTCGTCGCGAAAGTCCGCCGCTTGCCAAACTTCCAAGAGCCGCAGCCTCCCACCCAAAACCCTGCCCATGAAATCTCGCCCGCACCAGGTGCGAGCCGCATCCGCGCCGGCCTCGCCGTAGCCATCGCAGCAGCCCTCTGCGCAGCCCTTGCAATCCTCTCGCTGCTGCACTCCGGCAACAGCTCCGTCTCCGCCTCGCCACAAACCACCGCCACCGCGCAACAGCCCGAAAAATCCATCGCCGTCGTCCCCTTCCTCGACCTCACGGAAGGAATGGTCGAAGAAACTTTCGCCGACGGCATGACCGAAGAACTCATCGACAAGCTCAGCAAAATTCCTGAGCTCATGGTCCCGTCCGCGACCGCCTCTTTCTACTACAAAGGCCGACAAATCCCCGTCGCCGATCTCGCCAAAAATTTAGGTGTGATTTACCTGCTGGATGGAAGCGTACGCAAATCCGGTTCGCGCGTTCGCGTCGCCGCGCGTCTCATTCGCGCCGACAACGGCTACGTCATGTGGACCGAAACCTACGATCGCTCGTTCAACGACATTCTCTGGGTACAGGACGACATCGCAACCAAAGTCGCCGCGGCACTAAAACAAGCTTTGTAGGGGCGCCGCTTGTTTACCCTGAGCTTCGAAGGGCCCCGCCCTCGGCGCGTCTTGGCTAACCCGTCCTCGCCCTAGCGCTCCGCCACCCGCTCCAAATCCTCATAAAACGTCGGATACGAAACCCCCGCGCAATCCGCATCGCGGATCGTCGTTTCGCCCTCCGCCCCCAGCGCCGCCACCGCAAACGCCATCGCGATCCGATGATCACCGTGCGGCTCAATCTCCGCGCCGTGCAATTTCCCCGCCGCTCGCCCCGCGACTTTCAATCCATCTTTTCGCTCTTCGACGGTCGCGCCCATCCGCCGCAAATTCTCCGCGAGCGCCGCGATCCGATCGCTCTCTTTCACGCGCAACTCAGCCGCGTCGCGAATCTCGATTCCTTCTTCCGTGTACGGCCCAAGCGCCGCCAGCATCGGCAGCTCATCGATCACCAGCGGCACCTGCTCCTTTTCGATCACGCCACCCTTCAGTGAAGTCCCCTTCACCGCCAGATCGCCGACCACTTCCCCGTGCGCGCTCTTCAGCGACATCACCTGCAACGACGCGCCCATCTGCGAAAACACATCCAGAATTCCCGTCCGCGTTGGATTCAATCCCACGTTGTGAATCATGAGGCTCGAGTCCGAAAACATCGACGCCGCCGCTATGAAAAATACCGCCGACGAAATATCGCCCGGCACATCGATGGTCCGTGCCTGCAATTTCGGCCCGCTCCCGTTGCCGCCCGCGCCGCGCACCGTGATCGTCGTCCCGTCTTTCTCGACGGGCATGCCAAACTCCTCCAGCGCCAACTCCGTGTGATCGCGAGTCAGCACCGGCTCCGTCACCGACGTCGCGCCTTCCGCAAACAATCCCGCCAGCAGCACCGCCGACTTCACCTGCGCACTCGCCATCGGCATCTTGTAGTGAATTCCACGCAACTTCGTCCCGTGAATTTCCAGCGGCGCAAAATTGTCTTCGCGCGCGCGAATATCCGCGCCCATTTGCCGCAGCGGCGATACGACGCGTCCCATCGGCCGCTTTTGAATCGAAGCATCGCCGCTCAGCTTCGTCGTAAATCTCTGCCCCGCGAGAATCCCCGTCAGCAGCCGAATCGTCGTACCCGAATTTCCCGCATCCAGCGCGCGCCAACTCGACTTCAATCCTTCCGCGCCGCGCCCCGTCACCTTCACAACGTCTTTCTCAACCTTCACGCTCGCGCCGAGCGCGCTCATGCAATCCAGCGTGCTATGACAATCCGCCGCCAAGGCAAAATGGCGCAGCTCGCTCGTGCCCTCGGCCAACGCCGAAAGCATCGCGTAGCGATGCGAGATCGATTTATCTCCCGGAGGCGCAACTCCCCCGCTCAAAACCCTGGCTGGATGAATAATCTGTTTTTTCACGCCGCCGATTTTATCACGCCGCAGTCAGACCTCCCATTTTCGGCGCCACAACGCTCCGCGAATCCACCCTCTGCACTTTCGTTCGCTTCCTCCAAAATCTCCGCGCGCCTCAGCGCACTCTGCGTCTCGGCGTTAGCTTTTCTCCCACTCCTTCTTTTCTCGAACTCATCGACCCGCCGCACTTCCGTTTTCCGTCCAAAATGTTTCAAGTCTGTAACTGTTCCCCAGTACAGTTTGCCCCGCGAACAACATCCCGAATCACTGAAACATCAGCCCCGCCGCGTCCGTAACATAGACGTAAGGTCGAACGCGCAAAAACGCT